>JAHIKF010000156.1 GCA_018897875.1 Pseudomonadota bacterium
CAAGAATGGCGCGTGAGACGCGCCCTACGGATTTTAGTTGCAGCCCCGGGCGGCTCCGGTCCGTTGAATCCCCACCCTACCAGTTGGTCCGCAGGCGGTATTTTTCGATCTTGTGGCTCAGAGTCTTGCGGTTGATCCTGAGGATGCGGGCGGCTTCCTGGCGCCGGCCCTTGGTGCGGCGCAGGATGAATTGAATGTAGCGCTTTTCCAACTCCTCCAGCGAGTAGTTTTCATCCGAGAAGTCATGGAACTCGCCCTGACGCTGGGAAATGAAGCTCGGCAAATGTTCCGGCTGGATGACGGCCCCATCTTCCAGGATCACGATGCGCTCAATGGTGTGCTCCAGTTCCCGGACATTGCCCGGCCAGCCATAGTCTATGAACAATTTCAGGGCCTGGCTGGAGATGCCGGTAATTTCCCGGTGGCCTTTCTGATTGTATTGGCGGAGAAAGTGATCCACCAGCAGGGCGATGTCCCCGGTGCGTTCCCTCAGAGGCGGTAAGTGGATGGGAATGACGCTGAGCCGGTAGTAGAGGTCCTCCCGGAAGGCGCCCGCCTTGATGGCTTCCTTCAGGTCGCGGTTGGACGAGGCGATGATGCGGATATCCAGTTTAATGCGTTTCTGGCTCCCCACCTGCATGAACTCCCGCTCCTGGATCACCCGCAGGAGCTTGGCCTGGATATTCAGGCTCAGGTTGCTGATCTCGTCGAAGAAAAAGGTCCCGTGATTGGCCAGTTCGAAGAGCCCGTGTTTCGTCTGCAGGGCCCCGGTGAAAGAACCCTTGACGTGACCGAAAAGCTCGCTTTCCAACAAGGTCTCCACCAGGGCGGAGCAATCCACCGGGACGAATTCCTGTCCGGCTCGCGGGCTGAGCAGGTGGATGGCCCGGGCCCCGAGCTCTTTGCCGGTGCCGGATTCCCCGGTGAGCAGCACGGTGCTGTCGCTGGGCGCGGCCCGCTTGATCTTATCGAACACCCGCCGCATGGCGGGACTCTGGCCCAGAATAAAATCCAGGCCCAGGCCGCCGGCGGCTTCCGGTTCAGGTGCGACCGGCCGGTTTTTCTGGGCCAGGTGGTCCCGGGCCTTCTGTACCACCGCTTCCAGTTCCTCGATCCTAAACGGCTTGACCAGGTAGTCCAGGGCCCCGAGCCTGATACACTCTACCGCCCCGGCAATGGTGGGGTAACCGGTAATCATGATGACTTCGGTGTCGGGAAAATCCTGACGGATATGTTTCAGCAACTGCATCCCGTCCATGTCCGGCAGCTTGATGTCCAGAAGGACGACGGCAAACGGCTGACGGGCCAACTGGGCCAGCGCCTGGGTGGCGCCGGTTGCGGTGGTCACTGCAAGTCCCTGCGTGGTGAGCACCCGGGCGATGCCCTCGCGCAACGCGGCTTCATCATCCACCACCAGGATCTGCCGGTTTAAATCACTCCTTGGCATCCGCACCCTTTGCCGCGCCCACCGTAGGCAGCTTGACCCGGAAGGTGGTGCCCGCCCCGACTTCGCTGTCCACGTCCACCGACCCCCGGTGGGCCTCGATGAGCCCTTTGACCAGCGCCAGGCCTAACCCGGTCCCGATCACCTGCCGGGTCTTGGGGCTCTTGACCCGGTAGAACTTGTCAAAAATTTTGGAGATCTCCTCCGCCTCAATGCCGATGCCCTGGTCCTTCACCTCAACTTCCAGGTAGTCCCCGCGGGAGATGGCGGTAATCCTGACTTCGCCCCCATCCGGAGAGTAATTGATGGCATTGCTCACCAGGTTGCCGAACACTTCCTCCATGCTGCGGCGGTCGGCCTGGATGAGAGGCAGTCCGTCGGGCGCCACCAGCTTCAAGGTGACCTGCTGGCTGGCAGCCCTCTCCCGTAAGAGTTCCACCAGTTCGCCCAGAATTTCCGGCAAATTCAGCGGCACCTGCTCCAGTTGCCCGTAACCCGCTTCCATCTTGGCCACGTCCAACAGGTCGTTGATCAGGTCGAGCAAACCCTGGATCTTGGCATGGGCCCGGGTGAGCAGCTCCCGCTGCTTGGCGGTCAGATCCCCGGCCAAACCGTCCAGGATCACGGCATGCTGCTGCTTGATGGCGGCCAGGGGGGACCGGAGTTCGTGGGACACCATGCGCACGAAATCGTTCTTCATTTCATCCAGTTCTTTGAAGTGGGTGACGTCGTGGAATACGGTGACCGTGCCCAGCACCTGGCTGTCCGGCCCGGAAAACGGGGCCGACAAGGCCCGCAGGTGAATGCGGTTTTGGCAAAGCTCCTGGGCGATAAACCGCGCCTCGCTCCGGCTGCCGCCCGCCAGCAGGGACTCGATGGCCACCTGAAAGTCGCGGTCGCCGACATAGGCCTGCACCGATCCGGGGTGAGGCGGCGGCGCCTGGACCCCCAAAAGCTGCATGAGGGTAGAGTTGCACAACACCACCTCGCCCTCCCGGTTGGTCACCAGCACCCCGTCGGCCATGCAGTTGACGATGGTGTGCATCCGGCTCTGTTCCATGGCCAGGTTGTAGAGGTTCCGGGCCTGCTCCTCCTGGAGCTGCCGGGTCTGCTGTTCCAGGAGATGCTTTTCCAGGGCCCGTTTGACCACCAAGATGAGGTGGTCGATGCTGAAGGGCTTGGTGACGAAGTCATAGGCGCCCTTTTTCATGCACTCCACCGCGTCGGCCACAGTGCCCAGCCCGGTCATGATGATCACCGGGATGCCGGGGTAGCGGACGGAGGTCTGCTCCAGGACCTCCAGGGCCCCCATCACCGGCATCTTCAGGTCGCAGAGGACCACGTTGACCAGCTCGGCGCCCAGTTTGTCCAGGGCCTCTTGGCCGTTGGCGGCCGTGAGCACCCGGTAGCCTTCGGGCTTGAGAACCAGGGTGCAACCATCCCGAAGCACCTTTTCGTCGTCCACCACCAATACGGTGTATTGGTCCGTCATAATTCACCTTTTGATCAGCGGCCAGCTTCAGGAAGACCCTGGGGCTGCGCTATCTTGCTCATGGCTGATTGCCGACGGCTGACTGTTTGGCAGACCTATTCCCAGTCCATCTGCTCCTGGTTTTCCTGAGCATCCAGGGGCAGTCTAATGGTGAAATCAGTGCCGCCACCGCGCGGGCTCTCCACCTCGATACTTCCGCCATGCCGTTGAATGACCCCATAGACGATGGATAGGCCCAGGCCGGTGCCTTTACCCGGAGGTTTGGTGGTAAAAAAGGGGTCAAAAATTTTATCCCGCAGTTCCGGTGGAATCCCACTGCCGGTATCCGCAAAAGTGATGATCACCCCATCTCTCTCAGGGGTAGCACAGCTGGTGATGGTGATCCTGCCCAGCCGGTTCATAGCGTCGGCGGCATTGAGCAGCAGGTTGGTAAAGACCTGCTGGAGTTCACCCGGATCGCCAAAAATCTGGGGCAGCTGGTGGTCCAGAGATAGTTTGATCTGGATATTTTGGAAAAGAAGCTGCTGGTCCATAAGCTTCACACACCGCGAGATGATTTCGTTTATACTCAGGAGGGTTTTTTGCCCCAAAGACTGCCGGCTGAATTCCAGCAGGCGGGTGACAATTTGTTTACAACGCAGAGTTTGGTTGATGATTTCTTCTATGTGGTCACGACCTGCGGCATTCGCCTCCATATGCCGCTGCAATAATTCAGCATAAATGAGGATGCCGGCCAGGGGATTATTGATTTCATGGGCCACCCCCGCGGCTAACTGCCCCAGGGAGGCAATCTTTTCAGCCTGCAAAAGTTGATTTTGGGTCTCTTCCAGTTTTTTTTGCATCCTTCGATGTTGGCGCAGGTCGGAAAAGATTCCGACGCTGCCGACTTCTTGCCCCTTGTCCCTGATAATCGCGGCCGAAAACCTCACCGGCACTTCCTCTCCATCTTTATTATAAAAGGTGATCTCGGTGGTATTGAGTCGGTCAGGTTGACCGTATTCGCCACTGCGCATCCGGCGCATCATCTCTTTGGCCAATTCGAGCGGATAGAACCGGTGTAATCTTTTTCTATCGGCGATGACCTCCCCGGCCTGGTAACCCAGGATACGTTCGGCTCCTTCACTAAAAATTAAGGGGCTCCCTTTGGTGTCGATCACCACGATGCCGTCCACCGAACAACGGATTATATTGCTAAGAAAGATATTGGTTTTTTTAAGTTGTTCATGCATCCTGATGCGTTGGGTGAGGTCACGCAGGTAAATGCAGGTGAGAATATGTTTGCCGATCTGGGACGCCGCCATGCAGGTCTCGAAGACGCGGTTTTCCTCCGGGTGTATATACGTCCCGTTAAGGGTGGTGCAAAATTGTACTTCTTCCTGGCGGTCTTGTTCTCCCATACTTGTCAGTTCCACCGCCATTTTATGATGCTGGGGGGTGAGGATTTCCTCCAGGCTCTTTCCGACCAGCTCCTCCTTGGACCGTCCGATTATTTCGGCCATCTTTGAGTTGGCAAAGATGATGCGCTGATTCTCATCAGCCATCAGCATGCCTTCTTGGGTCAACTCGGTGATCAAATCGAGCTTGCGTTCCGCCTCCACTATGGGAGTGATATCCCGAACCGCCTCAAAGCCGCCGATGACCCGGCCCTCGGGGTCGGTGATAATGGAGGCGTAGACCGTCACCGGGACTTCCTGGCCGTGCCGGGTCCGCACTACCCGCCGCACCCCGGAGAAGGCCTTTTTCTGGAGCATAACCTGCTTGAGGACGCAATCGGCGGTATTGCACTGGACGGTATTCAGCAACTCCCCGCAGGTCATGCGGCCCACCACCTCGCTCCGGGAGTAGCCGCTGAGCTTCTCCATGCGCTCGTTGAGGTGGGTGACCATTAGAAACGGGTCCACCATGAAGAAGGGTATGGGGAAATTTTCCAGGATGCTGGAGAGGGTCGCCATCTGCTGTGCCATCACCGGGTGGGCCAGCAAATCGGCGTGCTCCCGGATGAGGATGAAACAGCCGGCCTTTTGGTTATCGGCGCCCCGGATGGGAGTGGCGCTGAGGGAGAGGGGGGCGCCCAGGGGCCACCGCGTCTTCAGCAGAACGGGCGCCTGCCGGTAGCTCTCCCCCAGCTGGGGGCACGGCTCGGGCCGGGAGGCGTCCTGGCCGGTCCCCTCAATAATGGCGGTTTTCGAACAGATGGGACAGGGGCCCCCCGGACGCAGGGACTCCCCAAAGAGTTTCTGTGCGGCGCAATTGAGAAAAACCACCTCCCGGTCGCGGTTGGTGACCACCACCGGATCGGGGAACTCCTCCAGGAGCGGACCCAGGAACTCCACCGGCATGGCGGCGGCCCCGGTTAACGCCGGGGGCGCGTCAGGTCCGCTCGGGGGGGCATCGTGCTCTGATTTCATGGTCCGTTCCTTCTCGCTGGCATAGAGCGAGAGATAAACTCGTTCCCGAGTTCCTGCCTTGAAAAGTGTCTCCGTAGGGTGCGTCCTACGCACCAACTAATCAGCGGAATTGGCGGGCAGTGCCCGCCCTACATATCTCTTCATCATTAGTGGCACAGGCCTCTGGCCTGTGGGAAGCAGAGTATGACAGTGTAGCTATTGGTGCGTAGGACGCACCCTACGAAAGACTTTTCAGAAAAAACTCACCTCAGCGCTCGGCTGGCGCCGGAGCGCATTCCACCGGGGCGGCAAAGGTGTTCCCCAGGATTACCTGGGCCGCGGCCAGCTCGTGCTGGCGAATGATCAGCGAGATCGACGAGATGGTGCAGCTCAGGGCCAACAGGGAGATGTGGGCCGTCTCCAGGGCCGCAACCAATGTGTGGGCGATGCCGTAGCGGTCGCCGAAATGGGGGCCGTGGAGAAAAATGCCCGCCACCGGGGTGAGGCGCATGGGCTGGAGATCCGGCAGATGGCTTGTCAAAACCCGCCGCACTTCGTCCCCGTGATCCAACCCGCCGGGTTGGCGCCGGGCCGTGGAAAACGACAGGATGAATTCTTGGCCTCCGAGCCCCGGCAGGGCCACCAAAAACGGTATGGCCAGGCCCAGTTTGCCCATCTCCATCAGCGCCGTGGCAAACCCGGCCAGGATGTCGGCGGTGGCAATGCTCATGCCCCAGAGGTCCAGGTCCGATTGCGGGATAATCCAGTACACCTTGTTGACCTTCTCCTGGTAGGTGGCCACCACTTTCTCCAGGTATTCCTTGGGAGGGGCCTGGGCGGAAAAAAATTCCTCGGGGGAGGCGAAACCCGGAAAGGTGAAATGCTCGAACAACTGTGCCACGGCGGGCTTGATACGCCGGGACGACAGCACCGCGGAGATGGCGGAGGGGGAGCTGGCCAGGCCGTGGATCACCACCCGGGCTCGGGCCAGGCTCCTGATGAACGTACCTATGACTTCGGGGCGCTTGTCATGGGGGTAAACGGCCAGGATCGAGGTGCCCGGCTGCAAGGCCAGCCAGGCGGCGGGGTCGGCCCGGGACTGCAGCAGGGTTAGAGCGGCTTCCCCATTGTGGCTGGCGGTGCACAGCACCTCGCGATCGCCAGACACGTGGGTAAAAAAGGTCAGGTTGAGGCGCTGTTGGGCCAGCGGCGCACACACCGAAGGCCCCAAGCGGTTATCTTCCAACGGGGAGGAAGACTCCACGCAGGCGCCCTCCTCCAGGACTTTAAGGCCACCTATCCTGATCCGTTCGAATTTTTTCAAAGTTCGTCGGAGTCATGCCTGATGGTTAAAGTAATCTTTCGACCGCTTCCACCAGGGTGGCCGCATCCACGGGTTTGGGAATAAAATCTTCGGCTTCCACGCTCATCCCATCGGCATGGCTATAGCTGGTGGTAGGCACAGCCTCGCCCACCGCGGTGAGCAAAATGACCGGTATTTCCTTGGTCCACTTGTTGGATTTCAATTCCTTGCACAGCTCGTAGCCATTCTTTCTAGGCATCATCACGTCCAGAATCAATACGTCCGGACGGCGTTTTTTAATGGCTTCCTCCCCTTCGATCCCGTCGTAAGCCTTCCCCACCTCAAAGCCCTTGGACTCCAGCATCATGGATACGGTTTCCACCAGATCCGGATCGTCGTCGACGATCAGTATGTACTTTGCAGACATGAGACCTCCCCTTTCAAGATGATCGTACTGCCATTATGAACGCAAACTGGATAAATTACAAGGCTCATGAGGCCTCTAACGGATTTGGCGAAATTTTATGGCTCTCCCCGGGCTTAGGCCAACTGGGGTCTGGGAAAGAGGCCGCCCCGTTCCACGATTTCCCCGACTTTTTCTTCCCACTCGATGGCCATGATGTGGAAGCCCCGCACGCCTTCCACCTCTTTCAGTTCCTGGATCTGCTCCACCGCCAGGGTGAGGCCTTCTTCGGCCTGCTTTTCCTTGGGGACGCCGCCGATGCGCCTGATGATGTCGTCGGGAACATCTATGCCCGGGACCCGTTTCTGCATGTACTTGGCCATGCCGACGTTTTTCATGGGGGTGATCCCGGCCAGGATGGCCACTTTTTCATGCAAACCCCGGTCCACCATCAGTTTCATGAACTCTTTGAACGTGTCCATGTTGTAGATGCACTGGGTCTGGATAAACTGCACCCCGGCCGCCACTTTCTTGGCCAGCCGGGACACCCGCATGGCCACGTTGGGCCCGGCGAAGGGGTTGGCCGCGGCGCCGATGTACATCTGGGGGCGCACCGCAAATTCGTGGCCGCCCAACAGCTTGCCCTCATCCCGCATCATCTTCACGGTCTGGATGAGCTGGATGGAATCCAGGTCAAAGACGTTGGCGCACTTGGGGTGGTCCCCGAAGTGCTGGTGGTCCCCGGTGAGGCAGAGTATGTTGTTGATGCCGAAGGAGGCCGCCCCCAGAATATCGCTCTGGAGGGCGATGCGGTTTCGGTCCCTGGTCACCATCTGGAGACAGGCCTCCAGCCCCATGAGCTTGAGGCGGATGCAGCAGGCCAGGCTACAGACCCGGCACACCGACGTCTGGTTGTCCGTCACGTTGATGGCATCGACGTAATCCTTGATCAGGTTGCCCTTGTGCTCGATCACGGCGCCATCGGCGCTCCGGGGCGGACCCACCTCGGAAGTGACCGCAAAGTTGCCCGAGTCGATCATCTTCTGCAGTTTGCTGGGAGTAGTCACACTCATATCCGTAAATCCTCTCTGACGATGGTGCGCGGCCCGCCGTCCCGGGAAGTGCTCCAGTCTTTGGGATCCACGGGTTTTTCAAAGCGGTCCAGTTGCCCCAGGGTTTTCAGCCGTTCATAGATCAGCTCCCAGCCGCAGGGGATATCTTTGTTGATTTCGCACTTGCCCGCATCAGAGCCGCCGCAGGGGCCGTTGAGCATGCGCTTGGAACAGCGGGCGATGGGGCAGATGCCGCCGGTCTCGGCCAGGATGCAGCGGCCGCACGCCTGACAGCGCTCGACATAGAGCCCCCGCTCCTCGTTGACCCCCAAAAAGCAGGTGTCCACCCCGGGGTAGATGATTTTGTTGTTATACATCTCCGCCATGTACTGGACCCCGCAGCCGCAGGCCAGGGAGACCACGGCGTCATAGATGTCCATCTTGTCGGAGAGTTGCGCCAGATATTCCTTTTCGCACTGCCGAGTCAGGCTGGTTTCGTCAATCTGGGCCTGCTTGCCGGCCTGGGTGAAGTAGAGCCTGAGAGCCGAAGCCAGCACCTTGGCTTCTTTCATGCCGCCGGCTTCGCACACGGTAACGCAACCGTCGCAACCGACAATCAGCACTTTGGTGAAGTCTTTGACCTGGCCGAGGACTTCTTCCAACGGTTTGGGCACTGCCTTTATCATGTGGTTACCTCCGCAATTGGCCCGGTGGCCTTGCCTGTCGCAACTCTGATGGGACTGGGACCCAGTTCCATTATTTTTTCAGTGATCTCCCGGACAATCTCGGCGAACCGCCCTCCCATCCCGGAAGACAGATTATACATCGCCAGCCGTTCGCCGCCGACGCCGACTTTGTCCAGGATCTCTTTCACCCGGTTGACCCGTTTTTTGGCGTACAGATTTCCGGCGCTATAGTGGCAGTCTCCCTCCAGGCAGCCCACCACGATGACCCCGTCGGCCCCGTACTCAAACGCCATCAGCAGGTGCATAATATCCACCTTGCCGGTGCAGGGTACCTCGATGATGCGCACGTTGGGCGGGTACTGCAATCGCATCGAACCTGCCAGGTCCGCGGCGGAATAAGCTCAGTAGTGGCAGCAAAACCCGACAATCTTCGGCTCAAACGATTCCATCATCGGACTCCTCAGTATAAGGTTTTGATCTTGGCGCTGATCTGGTCGTCTTCAAAATGGGCCACCTGGATGACCTTGGCCGGACATTCCGAGGCGCAGGTGCCGCAGCCCTGACACAGGGCCTCGTTGATCTCCGAGACGTTGTCCCGGTTGATCTGCGGGATGCCGTAAGGACAGGTCCGGACGCACACCAGGCAGGCGGCGCACCGGTCCGGCTCCACATGCGCAGTGACCCCGCTGATGGTCTGGTTGACGTCCGCCAGGAACGCCCCGGCCCGGGCCGCCGCGGCCATGGCCTGGGCGATGCTCTCGCCGATAAGCTTGGGCGAATGCGCCATGCCGCACAGGAAGATGCCTTCCGAGGCAAAATCCACCGGCCGCAGCTTGGCGTGGGCCTCGATGAAAAACCCGTCGGCGTTCCGGGGGATTTTCAGGAGCGAGGCCAATTCCTCGGTATCATTGGCCCGGGCCCCGGCGCTCAACACCACCGCGTCCACGGCCATGCTCACCGGGCGCTCCAGCACATGATCCACAAAGGTGACGCTCAACTGGCCGTTGTCATTAGTAACCTGGGGCAAACGGTCCGGATCGAACCGGGAAAAGAGCACCCCCTTGTCCCGGGCCTCCCGGTAAAAATCCTCCAGGAACCCATAGGTGCGCATGTCCCGGTAGAGGATCACCACGTCCATGTCGGGGTTGAGTTCCTTAAGCTGCAAGGCGTACTTCACCGCCCCCTGGCAGCAGATGCGGCTGCAGTTGGGGCTCTCCTCATTCCGGGAGCCCACGCACTGCACCATGACCACCCGGTCCCACTTGGCGGCTTCATCCTTCGTTTTATGGAGAAAATCGCCCAGTTCCAATTGGGTCATCACCCGCGCGTGTTCCCCGTAGAGAAATTCCTTGGGGTGATACTCATGGGCGCCGGTGGCCACCACGGTGATCCCGTGGTCGATTTTCCGCTCGTACATGCCGGGCCCCACCAAAACTTCGGTGGTGAAGTTGCCTTTGTAGCCGCTAAACCCCACCACCAGGGCCCCGGTGAGCACCTGGATCTTGGCGTGGCCCTTGACCCGCTCGATGAGCCCGTCCAGGTAGGCCTGAACGTCCAGGCCCTCGATAGTCTTGTGGACCCGGCGGCCTATGCCGCCCAACTGCGGCTCTTTCTCCAGGAGGATGGTCTCGAATCCCTGGTCGCCCAGATTGAGGGCGGCGTTGAGGCCGGCGATGCCGCCGCCGATGACCAGGGCCCGCTGGTTGATGCTCAGGGGCTTTTCCAGCAACGGCTTGAGCAGGGAGGCCCGGGCCACCGCCATCCGCACCAGGTCTTTGGCCTTGTCCGTGGCCTTGTCGTGCTCCTTCATGTGCACCCATGAATCCTGGTTGCGGATGTTGGCCATCTCAAACAGATATTTGTTCAGGCCGGCGTCGATCAACGTATCCCGGAACAGGGCCTCGTGGGTGATGGGGGTGCAAGCCGCCACCACCACCCGGTTGAGGTTGTGTTCCTCGATGATCCGGGTCATGGTGACCTGGGTGTCCTGGGAGCAGGTGAACAGGTTGTCTTCCACGTACGCCACGTTGGGCAGCGTCTTGGAGTATTCCGCCAGCGCCGGCACGTCTATGATACCGCCGATGTTGATGCCGCAGTTGCAGACGAACACCCCGATGCGTGGGGCGTCCTCCGGTTTGATGTCCTTGGGTGTGGGCGCCTGCCGGGTCTTGGTCTCGGTCCAGCGGACGTCCCCCAAAGAGGCGCTCACCGCCCCGGCCGCGGCGGATGCCTGCATGACCGATTCGGGAATGTCTTTGGGACCCTGCATGGCCCCGCAGACATAGATGCCAGGACGGCTTGCCGTCACCGGCGCCAAGGGCGAGGTGGCCACAAAATCGTGAGCGTTGGTCTCCACCTTCAGGGTCGCAGACAACTCCCGGGCGCCCTGGCTCACCTCCATGCCCACGGACAGCACGATCAGGTTAAAGGCCTCGGTCTTCTCGGCGCCGCTTTCATCCACAAACCGGATCTGCAAATCACCATCCGGCAAGGGATCGATGCTGTGGATGCGGGACCGGATAAACCGCACCCCGTGTTCGTCTTTGGCGCGGTTATAGTAGAGTTCGAAGTCTTTGCCGTAGGTCCGCATGTCCATGAAAAAGATGGCGGCGTCCAGCGGATACGGCGCGTGCTCCTTGGCGATCACCGCCTCTTTGATGGCGTACATGCAGCAGACCGAGGAGCAGTAGGTGTGGTATTTAACATCCCGGGAGCCCACGCATTGGAGCCAGGCGATCTTCTTGGGCTCGGCGTGGTCCGAAGGCCGGACCAGGTGGCCGCCGAAGGGCCCGGAGGCCGAGAGAATCCGCTCGAACTCCAGGGAGGTCACCACATTGGGCAAACTGGAGTAATGGTAAGTCTCGCACTTGACGGGACTGAAGGCCTCAAATCCCGGCGACAGGATCACGGCCCCCACCTGAACCTCTTTGGTTTCGGCGGCCATGGTGTGGTCGATGGCCCCGGCCTGGCAGGCGACGACGCACTGCATGCACTCGGAGCAGACCCCGCAATTGAGGCATCTCGCCGCCTCCCGCTGGGCCTGGTCCTCGGTGTAACCCTGGGCAATTTCATCAAAGCAGGCGCAGGTATGCTCCGGCGGCAGGGCCGCCATCACTTCCCGGGGCGCGCCGGTTTCATCTTTGGGAATCTCGGCCCAGCGTTTGTGGGCCTCCTCGCCGATGGCGCGGCCCTCAACCATGTCCACACGCCTAAGATAGCGGTCGATGGATTCCGCGGCTTCGATGCCGCCTCCCACCGCTTCGATGGCAATCCAGGGGCCGGTGTGCACATCGCCGGCGGCAAAGACCCCGGGCCGGGAGGTCTCGTAGGTTACTTCATTGACTTCAATGGTGCCCCAGCGGCTCAGCTTGACGCCGCAGGCCGCTAAAGGCCCCTGGGCCGCTTCCTGGCCGATGGCCGGCACCACCATGTCCACCGGCAGTTCGAACTCGGCGCCTTCGATGGGCACCGGCTTGCGCCGCCCAGAGGCATCCGGTTCGCCTAATTCCATCTTTTGACAGATGAGGCCTGTGACCTTGCCGTCGTGATCGGTGACCGTTCTCAAAGGCGCGGCCAAATAGACGATCTCTACCCCTTCGCAGGTGGCCTGCTCGACTTCATGAGCAAAGGCGGGCATTTCTTCCCGGGACCGGCGGTAGACGATGGTCACCTCGGAGCCCAGCCGCCGGGCGGTGCAGGCCACGTCGATGGCCACGTTGCCGCCGCCGATGACCGCCAGCCGTTTCCCCACGGTCAGGGGTTCTTTCAGGTTCGCCCGGCGCAGAAATTCCACGCCCTGGATAACGCCCTGGGCCTCCTCCCTGGGAATCCCCAGGGGTTTGCCCACATGGCAGCCGATCCCCAGAAACACGGCCTTATAGCCTTCTTCCAGCAGCTCATCCAGGGTAAAATCCCGGCCCAGGGCGGTGTCGGTCTTCAGTTCCACCCCCAGGCGCAGGATGTTGTCGATTTCACGGTCCAGGATGTCCTTGGGCAGGCGGTAGTCGGGGATGCCCACCCGCAGCATGCCGCCGGCCTTAGGCAAGGCCTCCAGGATGGTGGGCCGGTAGCCTTTCAGCGCCAGGTGATAGGCGCAGGCCAAACCCGCCGGGCCGGAGCCGATGATGGCGACCCGGTCGCTTTTGGCCTCCACCAGCGGCGGCGAGATGGTGCTCAGGTCCACCTGGTCGGCGGCAAACCGCTTCAGATTGCAGATGGCCACGGACGCATCCATTTCGGCCCGCCGGCACTTGTCCTCGCAGGGATGGGGGCAAACCCGGCCCAGGACCCCGGGCAGCGGCAGCCGCTCCATGATGAGCTTCACCGCCTCCTCGTATTTGCCCATCTTGATCAGCTGGACATAGCCCTGGACATTGATCTCCGCCGGACAGGTCAGGGAGCACGGGGCCCGGTCCAGCTTCTTGATGCCGAAGGCCGCCGGGATCGCCTGAGGATAGAGGCGATAGACCGCCTTCCAGTCGGCCAGGCCGGCGTTAAAGGCGTCCGACATGGTCACCGGGCAGACGTTGGCGCACTCGCCGCACCCGGTGCACTTGGCAGGGTCAACATAGCGAGGCTGTTTCTTCAGGGTGACGCTGAGGTTTCCCGCCTCCCCGTCAATGGCCGCCACATCGGTGAGAGTGTGAATCTCGATATTCAAATGCCGGCCGCACTCCACCAGCTTGGGGGAGATAATGCACATGGAGCAGTCGTTGGTGGGGAAGGTCTTGTCCAACTGGGCCATAACCCCGCCGATGGCCGGCTTGGTTTCCACCAGATGAACATAGAAGCCCGAGTTGGCCATATCCAGGGCCGCCTGGATGCCGGCGACGCCGCCGCCCACCACCATCACCGCGCCCACGTTGCCGGAACGCTGGGTTGATTCCTGAGCCGTCACGTCTTTTTCTTGGGGCATAATTCTATCCCTTATAAGCCTGATAAAATTCTCTGGAGTCCGCTATAAACCGGCCGCCGCCAGGATCGACGGTAGTTTGTCCTCCCACCCGATGGTGGAGACGAGCACTCCCGGGAATCCCTGCTTTTTGACCGCAGCCAGGAATTCCGAGGCGATCTGCACACACTCCCGCACCCGGTCGGAGCTTTTATGAATCCGGGTGACGAAAGCTTCCGGGATTTTCATCTCCATGTGGGCGTTGATGTAGCGGGCCATGCCCACACTCTTCAAGAGCATAACCGTGGGGATGATGGCCGCCTGGCGCTTGCCCACCTGATGCCGGAAATTTTTCAGAACTTCCACGTCGAAAACCGGCTGGGTGGTGAAAAACCGGGCCCCGGCGGCAATCTTTTGATCCAGGTCCGCCAACTCCTGCTTCAAGGCTCCGGCCTCGCTGGTCACCTTGACGGTGGCGCCCACCAGGAATTGCGGCGACCCTTTGAGATCCACCCCGGCCAGGTCCCGGCCGGTCTGCAAGGTTTGAATGGCCGCCAGCAAGTCCAGGAGATTTAGGTCGTTAACCGCCTTGGCCTGATGATGGTCGCCATGGGTGATTTCATCGCCGGACACCACCATGACATTGGCAACCCCCAGGGCCTGCGCCGCCAACAGGTCGCCTTGCAGCGCCAGGCGGTTGCGGTCCCGGCAGCAGACCTGCAGCACCGTTTCCAGCCCCTTGGTCTGCAACAGGAGCGCCCCGCCCAGAGAACTCAAGCGCATCACGGCGTTGTTCATCTCCGGGACCACAAAGGCGTCCACCATGCGTTTGACGCTGGTGGCGGCTCCCACCATGTCGGAAACATCCGTGCCTTTGGGCGGCTCGATCTCCGCCAGAATGACGAATTCGCCGGAAGTCAATTTCTCTTGTAATGGCATCGCGGTCCCTCTCTGAGATTATTGGGATGATCGCACCATGGCGTTCGAGATAGCTAAAATCAGATCATCCGGGCCAAAGGAGTTCACATGATAGTAAAAAATCCCCTGTTGCCGGATACGGCTTTCCTGTTCCGGATTGTTTTCATCCGCAGTAATGATGATGGGCAGCTTGCGGTCCAGGCCCTTGATGATGGAGATGGCCTCGTAACCCATATCTTCCGGCAGGCGCACATCCATGACCAGCACATTGATCTTTTCACTCTGCAGGGTCATGAGCAGGTCTTTGATGTTGTCCACGGCTTTGAGCCGGTGTCCCTGTTCGGTGACCCAGAAATCCAGATTCTGCGACAAGGCCCCGCCGCGTTCGGCGATCAACAGTGTGCCACCCTTTTCCGTCATCATTGGCGTCCCGGAATTCCCGAACCGAGTTACTGCCACTGTGATTGGTTGGTAATTGGTTCTTGTTTAAATAATGCAAGGCCTATGCCCTGAAGCGGGCGGCGGAAACCCCGCGCCCAGACTCATCCTTGGGAAAATAAGTTCAAGCTGTCAGGGGAGAATGCGGGAAGTTTTGGGGCAGAGAAAATAAGGCTACTTACATATCTCATTGATATTGCAGCTTTTTAATAGATATGGGTAAAATTGCCACATTTGTTACCATATTGCCACGTGGCTCAGGAGGCCTAGGCCCAGGTTTGGTTTCCGGGCCAGGCGCCCCAGCCGGAGTCTCAATCGCTAAACCAGATGGCTATTAGCTAACCGGAGCCTTTGGTGTTCCCCGGCGCTGCCGGCGCCAGGGAACAACGGCTACGGAAAAAATCTTTTTTTTCTGTCCCCCGAAACCGCGCCAATGGCATCAACACATTGATATAATGCGCTATTTCCCTTCTCACCGCCATACCTGACGATTCCGCGGGTTTTTCCTCAACCTGCCAGATTATTTGACAACCCGCTAGATTATTTGCCACTGCGCGGCTGCCTCGGACCATCATCTGACACCGGGCAACACTGTGACGTCACCATATACCAGATTGCAGTCAAAGGGTGGCACAGGCTTTCCAGCCTGTGCCGGGGCAGGCTAAAGCCTGCGGCTACAAAAAATAGTCAGTCCATAAACCGGCCGTCGTCCCTGGCGCCTTGGAGCCGGTCCAGATTTTCAGCCAGCCAGCCGCTGGTCGCCCCGTCCCGGCGATCAAACCGGTCCACGTAAGGCTTGATGTCCAAAAGCGGCGTGCCGTCCACGATATCCACCTCCCGGATGTAGAGCCGCGTGCCGTCGATGCGCTCCAACCGCACGGTGGAAATGCCGATGGGGTTCGGTCGGGCCGGCGCCCGGGTGGCAAACAGGCCGCGTTTTTGGTCATCCAGAAAGGGCTGCACCAGGAGGGAAAATCCCGGGGCCAGATGAAAGTAGTAGACCAAAATGAGGTGGGAAAAACCTTCCAGGTCTCTAAGGCCCTCCCCATATTCCGGGAACACCTCCACCATCCCCTGGGTCCCGGCCGCCGCGCCCGGTTGAATAGGCGTGCCCGGCGGTGCCTTAAAAGGCGAACGCACCGTGCCGATGGGCCTTAAAACAATCTCGGTTGGCATATGACTCCGGGCTTGAACCCGGCCCGCGTCCCTCACGGTTCTGGTCCGCGGGCCGGACCATGATAGGTGAACCGCCGGTTTGCCGCCTTTCGCCTGCATCCCGGCAAACCGCACCGGCGACCGGTGCCGCCGGTTCCGGTGACTGGCCGCTTAGCCTCCTGCCAACATCAGTTTACCGCCCTTTACCGCGACTGGCAATAGAGCCATCCTGGCCATCCTGGCCCCCAGGCCATATAGCCGGTACCCGCGCCCCTGGATAGGGCTTGGTTGCGCTCCGGCTGCTTCAATGGTCGTGATTCAAACGCCCGTCTTTCAGATGGTAGACGGAGTCGAAACCCTCGATCATCCGCACGTCATGGGTCACCACGATGACCGCCGACTGGTTCTCTTTGGCGATCTTCTTCAGCAGTTCCATGACCCTTTTGCCGCGCCCGGTATCCAGCGACGCGGTGGGTTCATCAGCCAGGATGAGCCGGGGATTGTTGGCCAGGGCCCGGGCGATGGCGACCCGCTGTTGTTCGCCGCCGAAGAGGAGGGCCGGGAGATAATCGGCCCGCTCACTGATTTCCATGTATTCCAGGAGTTCCCGGACCCGGGCCTCGGCCGCCTCGCCTTTTATGCCCACCAGGCTTAACGGGAAGAGCACGTTCTGGCGCGCGGTCAAAAAGGGGATGAGGTTATGGGATTGGAAAATAAAGCCCATCTTTTCCCGGCGGATACGGCGGATATCAACGCCGGCCCAGCCGTTTTGTTGGTGGATGGTCTCGCCGTCGAAGACGATCTTGCCGCTGGTGGGCTCCAAAATCAGGCTGGCGCAGAGCAGCATGGTGGTTTTGCCCGAACCGCTGGGTCCCAGGAGCGCCACCAAATCGCCGCCCGCGCTGGTTGCGGATTTCCTCATTGTCCCGCTGAAACAGGACTTCCTGGGCGTCGGGCAGCGACAGGTACACCAGCGGTTCCCCATCGGGCGAGATCGCCTCTCGGGTCAAACCCACCACCGTATAGGTATGGAGCCCCAGGGGGACCTGGTCTCCCAGCTTCACCCCCAGCTTTTCGTGAGCCACCATCTCGTAGTGGGCCCGGGCGATACTCCGGCCGGCGTGAATCTTTTGCGGGCCGCCCAACCCGTCAAAGACGTCATAGCCGATGATGCTGAAATGCCGGCTCTGGCCGCCCACCTGTCTTTCCACGGTATAAAAAATAAAGGGGCTGGCCTGCTCCACCCCGGGGATGGCCTTGACGCTGTAATGGTAAAACTCCGGCATGGTGGACGTTTCATTGAACGGCCCGCCGCGCTGCCGTTCCACCACCCACAGATCGGGATTCGTGGCCTTGATAACCGCCAGGCCTTCGTGAATGTTGCCCCGGTACAGGCCATTCATGGCCAGGACGATGGTAAATAAAAGGCCCACGCCGATCACGGTGGCGATAAACCGGCCCTTATGCAGCTTCAGGTCGTGGACGGCCAGATCCATTAATTGCCCTGGGCCGCGGCGGGCTGGAGTTCCGGCCGGATCTTTTTCCCCGGTGCCATGCCGATGGGGTTAAGGATGACCAATTCCCCGGCCTTCAGGCCCGTTAGCACCGCGGTCTGTTTGCCATCGTTAAGCCCAGGGTAACCTTCCGGAAGCGCACCAGGCCCTTATCCGCCACCAGGACGCCCTGTAGGCCGTTTTGGCTCCTCAGGGCCGACAAGGGAATGCCGGGGCCAGTCTGGCGCCCGGTATCAATATCCACTTCGGCTTCCTCGCCCATGACCAGGGGTTCGGGCAGTTGGGCGAATTTTACATTCACCTCCAATTCCCGGGTAACGGTGTCCGCCTCCTGGTTGAGCCGGGCGACTTCACCCTGAAATAACCGCCCGGAGCGCAGCTTGATGGCCGCGGGCTGACCGGCCTGCAATTGGGCCACCTGGGTGGCATCGATCCAGGCCGCCACCCAGATCTGGTTCAGGTCCACCATTTGGAAGATGGGACTGCCCGAGGGCACCGTGGTTCCCACTTCCGCCTTGCGCACGGTAATCAAGCCGTCCATGGGGGCGACGATCCGGGTATAGCCGTGCAGCGCCTCAGCCGCATGGGTTTCCGATTCCGCCTGTTTGACTGAGGCCTGCATGGCCGTTACCGCGGCCTGAAACGCCGCGACTTCGCTTTCGGCTACCCGGAGTTGGGCCTTGGTGGTGTCAAAGGAGGCTTTAGAGATGTCGCCGGGTTTGAATACCTCCAGGTCCCGCTGGTAATTGCTTCGGGCCAGGCCCAAGTTGGCCTGGGCCTTGACCAGGTCGGCCTGGGACCGGGCCAGGTCCCGTTGGGCCCGGCTCCTGGCCCCCTGATCGGCATAGAGTTTTTCCAGGATGCCGGTGATCTTGGGGCTCACGGTTACCGGCACCTTGCACTGCACCGTACCCGGGCCGTGCACCCGGCCGTGAATTTCCACCTGCTGGACCGCGATGACCGGCACCGGCGGCCTATACCAGACCAGGCGGTAGCCCAGCAGAATGATGATGAGAATGCCGCTGCCGGCCCACACCGCCTTCTTGCCATGCGGCATTTTCACTGCTTCTGACCTCCCCTGCCGCTCTCCGGCAAAGACTCCACGGCCTTGGAACCGGCGATCTGCTTGAGCCGCGCCCGGCCGATCTCATAGGCCACGGCATATTTGATGTAGGTAAACCGGGAACTGGTCAGATCGACCTGGGCTTGGAACACATCCAGGCCGATGGGCTTGCCATGCCGGTACAGGGCCTCGGCACTGGCATAGGCCTCTTGGTTGGTGGCTATGGTCTGCCGGGTGGTAGCCACTCCCTGGCGAGCGTTCTCCTGGTCTTTCCAGGCCGTGGTCAGATCCACCTTGATGCCGTTGAGACGATCCCGCTTTTTCTCCAGCAGTTGCAGGCTCTGGGAGTGGGCTTTGGCCACCTGGGCCTTGGTCAGGCCCCCTTCAAAAAAGGGATACTCCATGAAAACCCCGGCGATCCACTCCGCCTTAGTGCCTCCCAGATCCCGGTGGCGGACGTCGCTGCCCGCCTGCAGGCTGACTTCGGGCAAATAAGACCCCCGGGCCGCCTTGACCAGGGTCTGGCTCTGCTCGATCTCCAAACTGAGCCTCTTCAATTCAGGATTGGTTTTCAACGTTTCTTGCCACAGGGTATTGATCGCCGCCGCGGCAGCAAACTCCCGGGGCAGTTCGCCCTTAATATCCACCGGCGCCGGATCCTTTAACCCCATGGTGCGTGACAGGATTTCCCGGGCCAGGCGCACCGCGTTGTCCGCCTCCACCACCGCCTGCTCCGCCTCTGAAACCTGGGACTGGGCCCGGAACGAATCCAGGTGAGTGATTTTGCCGGCCTGGAAAAAGGCTTGCGTGAGTTTGGCGAACTCCTGCCGCTGCCCCAAGGCCTCCCGGGCCACCTTTAGATTCTCCTTGGCCTCGATGAGGCGATAGAAGGCCTCGGTCACCGCAAACGCCACTTCATCCCAAGTGCGTTGGACCTCCTCCTTCTGGGCCTCGCTGCCGTATCTGGCCGCCCGGGTATTGTTGTAGGTTTTTAAGCCGTCAAAGATGATCTGCTTGCCCGTAACCGCAGTTAAGCCCTCTCGCTTGAACAACTCCTGGTTGGTGAGGGCTCCGGCAGTGAACCGGTTAGGCGGCACCCGATCATAATAGGACGTCAGGACGAGCCGGGGAAAGAACTTGGAACGGGCCGCGTTATAGTCTGCCAGCAATTCCCGGATTTTTTCCCGGGAGGCGCTGAGCACCGGGTTTTTTCCCGGGCCAGACCCAGGCATTCATCCAGGCTCAAGGCGCGGTAATCTTGCCCCAGGGCCATGAACCGGATAGAGCAGAACCAGGATCATGACCCAGACCAAGGCTGGAATCGGCCGGATACGGTTTAATCCGAAGTGCATGCAGGGCTCCCGGAGGCTGAAGGTCCCGGAGAGGGCACCGGGGTTGTCTGTTAAACCCCAAGCGTCTAAAAAACCGGCGCGCCCCCAAAGATTTTTTCGCCAGGCTGACGCCTCTATCGGTTGCCAAAAATTATTGCCCCTTGAACCAATGATAATATTTCCATAAACAAAAATCACCCGGAGCCGCCAGCGCCGGGTTTATGCAACCCCTCCGAGTCTGCCCCCGAAAAATTTATGGCTAAGCGTTCAGCTTTCAGCGGTAAGCGGTAAGCTTTATGTACCATAACAATTGGTTGCATTATTCCAGTAAATCAATCTTTATCGACCCGATTTGGTAACTCCTTGTTTTGGCAAGCTGACTGCTTAACGCTGAAGGCATAAATTTATGGTATGATGCCATAATGGTCATATAGATGCGCCGCCTCGCTACCTTTTGCCTCCTCCTGGGTTATCTTCTCTGCGGCTGCGGCCAAAACGCCGCGGCGCCGGCAGGGGCCTTTCCGCCCTTTTATCCCGAGGCGCAGCCCTTTCGGAGCGCCATTGGCCTGACCAAAAACACTCCCTTGCCCCTTCGCATCACCGGTCTGACCGTGCCGCATCACCTGCTGGCCGCCGACCTCATCGCCGACGCCTTCGCCCTGGCCTCCGGCCAGGCTTACCGGCGGATCATTATCCTCAGCCCCGATCACTTTGAACGGAGTTCGACGCCGTTCGCCGTAGCCATACGCAACTTTCAGACGGTCATGGGCGAGGTCCCCATCGATGCCGCCGCCGTAGACATCCTCCGGGAAAACCCCCTGGTGTCGGCGTCCAATCTCTTTTCCCACGAACATGGCGTCCGGGCGCTTCTGCCGTTTGTGGCGCATTATTTTCCCGGCGCCTGGGTCGTGGCCGTGGCGATACACCGGGACAGCCAGCCCTCCCAGTGGGATTCCCTGGCCCAAACCATGGCCCCGCTCCTGACCTCCGACACCCTCGTGCTCCAAAGCACGGACTTTTCACACTACCTCCCCTGGCCCCAGGCCCGGCGGCATGACCAGGAAACCCTGCGGGTCCTGAGCGCCGGCGACCCCGACGCGGTACTCGGCCTCAAGCAACCGCAGCATCTGGATTCCCGGGGGGGCCAATACCTCCAGCTCCGGCTCCAAAAACAGGTGCATCAGGCCCGGCCAACGGTGATGGCGTCCCGCAACTCTCAGGAATATACGGCCCAGCCGCTTGAATCCACCACCAGCTACCTGGTCCAGGTCTATAGCCCCGAAAACCTGCTTGTTCACGGGGTCCAGAGGTTCTTCTTCGCCGGCGACACCTTCTTTGGCCGCTACCTGGCCGCCAAACTGGCCCGGCAGCCGTGGCGGGAGGGGCTGGTCAAACGGGTGCGGCAGCTCACCGGCGGCGCCCCCCTCATCGTCAACCTGGAAGGCGTCGTGATGGCCCAGTGCCCTGCCGACCCCGGCCCCCTGAAGTTGTGCATGGCCGCCCGCCCGACCCTGGATATACTCCGGGACCTCAACGTGGTGGCGGTGAGCCTGGCCAACAATCACACCCATGACTTCGGCGAGTCTTCCTACCGCACCATGCAGCGCCTCCTTATCGATGCCGGCATCACCGGGCTGGAACACGGCACCGTGAAAGATCTGGGGCCTTTCCAATTGGCCGCCGCAACCGACCTGGACAACCGGGAAAAACCCGTGCGGGCCTTGCTCACCGATGCCGATCTGCGCCGCTTCGATGCCATGCCGCCGGACAAGCCCCGCTTCGCCTTCCTGCACTGGGGCCAGGAGTTCACGGCCACCCCCGGCCCCCGGGAACAGGCCCTGGCAGCCAGGCTCAACGCGGGAGGCGTCGAACTCATCATCGGCAGCCATCCCCACCGGGCCGGCGCTCTCTACGGCGACCGCCAGCTGTGCCTGGTCTACTCCCTGGGCAACTTCATCTTTGACCAGCGCCGGCCGGAGGTTTCCGGGGCCCTTCTGGAAGTCATTTTCTTCCCCCAGGGAACGTATTTTCTGCGGCTACACCCCCTGGGCAATCTCTATGAGGAAAATTTTTCGGCCCGCCAGGATACCGCGCCTTTCTCTCAGGTCACCGCGCTGCGCCTATCCGGCTGGGGCCAGGAATCAAGAGCTTATCTCAATAAGTAACCTGACCGGAGGTTATGACCACCCCATGAAAAAAATCGGATTGGCGCTGGGTTCGGGCGGAGCCAAAGGAATCAGCCACATAGCTTTTCTCAAGGCCCTGGATGAATTGGGCGTGCGGCCGGCGGTCATCGCCGGTACCAGTATTGGGGCCGTCATCGGCGGCTTTTATGCCGCCGGGGTCTCCGGGGCTCGGCTGGAGCAACTGCTCAAGGAAATCGGTTTCCGGGACCTCTACAAGATTGTCCTGGACTTCTCCATTCTGAGCCAGTCCGCCATCTTCACCGGCAAAGGCGTGGAAGATTTTCTCTCCCGTGAGATTCCGGCCCGCACCTTCGAAGAAATGGAGATTCCCTTTAAAGTCGTAGCCACGAATTTTTGGGACCGCGGCCAGGTGGTATTCGAAAGCGGCAGCCTCACCAACGCCATCCGGGCCTCCATGGCCATGCCGGCAGTATTCGAACCGGTGCGCCTCAACGACATGGTCCTGGTTGACGGCGGCGCAGTGAACCCCTTGCCTTACGACCTCATTCAATCGCAGTGTGATCTGACCATTGCCATTGATGTCTCCGGCGAAAAGACCTATGCCCCGGGTAATCCGGTCCCCAATATGGTGGAAAGCATCCTGTCCACCTTCCAGATCATGCAAGCCTCCATTGTGGAGGCCAAGAGGAAACTGTTGCCGCCGGATATCTATGTCAAACCGGCTTTGACCAATATCCGGGTGCTGGACTTTTACCGCTATAAAGCAATCCTGGCGGGAGTGCAGGAAGAAGTGCAACGCTTTAAGGAAGACTTGCAAAACCTGCTTTAGAATTGGGTTGCAAGAATATTTTTATAACATCATTATTCCATCTACAGAGGGAAGGCGGAGCGTATCCGCGGGTGCGCCCCGACGTTTATAGCATTTGCCAAAAATTCCTTCCCATTGATAATTTTTAAATCCCCCTAAATCCCCCTTTTTCAAAGGGGGACTTTCAAGGGAATTCCGCCAAGTTCCCCCCTTTGGTAAAGGGGGGGTAGGGGGGATTTAGGTTCTTGGAGTATGTGCCATAAAGGAAAAAACTTTTGGCAACTGCTATAATTCGTTCTTTTTTACATGCAGCTCGTTGATATTTTCTCTGGTTTGGAACCCCGGTCATGAGGGACGGGAGGCCGGCAGCACCGGACAGGGAGGCAGGTATGGGGCAAGAGACCTGGGCTATCGGGGTTGACTTGGGCGGCACCAAGGTGGAAGTGGCGGTGGTGGACGCGGGCGGCAAAATTCTCCAGCGGCTCAAGCAGCCCACCCACGTTGAGACCGGCCCGGAGCGCATCATGGCGGCCATCGCCGGAATGGTGCGGCAGTTGCAGGACCGGGGCCCGCAGACGCCCCCCGCCGGCGTCGGGGTGGGAGTGGCCGGCCAGGTCAACGCGGCCACCGGGGTGGTCAGGTTTGCGCCCAACCTCAACTGGCGCGAGGTGCCTTTACAAGACCGGCTCCAGACGGCCCTCACGTTGCCGGTGGTGGTCACCAACGACGTCAGGGCCGCGACCTGGGGCGAATGGCGCCACGGCGCCGGCCAGGGAGCCCAGGACCTCATCTGCCTGTTTATCGGCACCGGCATCGGCGGCGGGGTGGTGAGCGGCGGCCGGATGCTCGAAGGCTGCACTAACACCGCCGGGGAACTGGGGCACATCACCACCGACCTCAACGGCCCCCCCTGCACCTGCGGCCACCGGGGCTGCCTCGAGGCCCTGGCCGGGGGCTGGGCCATTGCCCGCCGGGCCCGGGAGGCCATCCGGGACGCCCCCGCCGCGGGCAAGGCCTTCCTTCAAGCCGCGGGGCTCAAAGAACCGGTGGCGCCCGAAGACGTCAACGCCCGGGTGGTGGCCGCCGCGGCCCGGGCCCACGACCCCCTGGCCCGCATCCTGGTGGACGAGGTGGCCCGGGCCCTGATCGCCGGGACGGTAAGCCTGGTCAACGCCTTTAACCCCTGCCGCCTGATCCTGGGCGGCGGCGTCATGCAGGGGCTGCCGGAGCTTACGGAGCGCATCGAGGCGGGCATCCGTGGCGCCGCACTGAACGCCGCCATAGAGGGCTTAGAGGTCCTGCCGGCCAGGCTTAAAGGTGATGCCGGGGTAGTGGGGGCCGCCACCCTGGCCATCCGGTCCTTCGCACCCTAAAATAATCCGACAAAGACCCCTCAGACCTCGAGCCCGACGCCCTGCGCCAGTTCCTTTCTTTCTAACTTGTTAACAATAAAAAAGCCCCGATCCTGATTTTGGAACGGGGTTTTATTTTGCGGTTGCCCTGTGCCTAAGAGAAATTAATAAACAAAAAATCTAAATATGCATATCCTCCATGGTGGTTGGAGCAAAGCATATCAGAGACTCTCTGTAAACATCAACTAATTAAGGGGTCATTATCCAATTACAAGAATCAAGAATAATGACCTGCCGGCCAAGTTCACACTCTGCTATTCTTGTTTTAGAAATTTGCTTCCCAAATTCATGCAAGGATAAGCCAATGCTTCTTTCTTGATTTCAGTATCTGGGAGAGTCACACTTTACCCCCTTTGCACATGATTCCCCTCATCTGATGATGCCCGTTGAATTCTTCGAATGGAGGGCCATCCGAAATGATCGTATTCACGTTGTATTCGTAGATGCCGTGATCCGGACTGGTGATCTCCGGGTACCACCATCCTTGAGAAATGGAGACCACATGGGGGTGCATTTCAGGCACAAGGCGGGCCTTGCCCTTTACCCTCTCTCCCTTCATCTGGTAGGACTCCAGCCACATCCAGTCCCCTTCTTTGATACCCAGGCCTTGAGCTGTCTGGGGATGGACCTCGATCTCAGGCTCAGAGGCCAGCTTCCGTAATGATGGACAATCAAATCGTTCCGAATTTTGATAGAACCGGAGCCGGTGGTGCACCATGATGAGGGGATATTCTTTCCAGATATCAGGTCTGCTCAGAGGGCTCACCGGGTCTTCCCGGTAATTGGGCAGCGGGTCGTAATTTAGTTTTTTAAACCAATACGAATAAAGTTCAACCTTACCTGTGGGGGTATTCCATTTCCAACCAGGAAGTTCATATTTTTTAAAGTCCATTGGGAATATCATTTGGTGTTGGGGCTGCGCCATGAGCTCTTGATATGTGGTCCCGACAGGCTCAAGCATCCAGTCGTGGAACTCCTCTATGTTTTCCCATGGAACATCTGCCCCCATCCTCTTGCCCAGCTCAATGACGATTCTCATATCGTCCCAGGCCTCGCCCGGAGGGTCGACCACTTTCGGGCATGCTACGATGCTGTTCCCATAGGGAGCCCCGGGCGCCCCACTTAGCGTGTGATTGAGGGAGTCGATCTCGGCTGCGTGCGCTGCAGGCAGCACCAAGTCAGCAACTTCGCATGTTGGCGTCATGAAAAGATCGGCCACTACCATGAAGTCAAGTCCCTTGAGGATATTCCACAGCCTTTTGGGGTTGGCGTAATGCGCCATAGGATTGGTGCCGGGGACGTAGAGCCCTCGCACTTTCCCCTCTTCCATATACTCCAGGAGCGTCGGGTAGTGACTGTTGTAGTCGAACCAGCTGATCTCCTGGGGGCCATTGTAGATAGGGTAATCTCTGTAGCCGGGCCTCTTGGCCTCCAAGTCGGGCGACCGGCGCCAGTTGCGCATCATCCAATAGATGTTTCTAAACCCGTTGAGAGTACCGTTTAGATACTCCCTAGGCCCAAGGGCGGCGGCCGTGGGAATATCTCCCGGTGTGTGAAGGATGTTTCCTCCGACGGAATCCAGATCCCCCTTGATGCTGAATATGCATGTGATGGCCCGGCAAGTCTGTGTGGAATTGAGGGATTGGCCGTCCACGCCCAGCCGGGTATGAATGCACGAGGGCCGCGTCCTGCCGTATAGCCTCGCAGCCTCGATGATCTGCTCCTTAGGCACCCAGGTAATTTGTTGAGCCCGCTCTGGAGTCCACTCGGCCACCCTTTGCTTGAGTTCCTCAAAGCCGAGGCACTGCTGAGCTACGAATTCTCTATCGTAAAGACCTTCCTCGATCATCACGTTGAGCCAGGCTAGGGCCAGGGCGCCGTCCGACTGAGGCCGAACCCTGAGCCACATGTCCGCCCTCTTAGCGGTCTCTGTGAAACGGGGATCGATCACAATCACCTTGGCCCCCCTTTTCTGGGCCTCAAAGATGCGCCTCGCCTTGACGGGCCGGGTATCAACCACGTTGGCGCCCCAGATGACGATGCACTTGCTGTTCTCGTAATCGATCCGGGTCTCCCAGGTGGTCCATTCTCCAAAGGTCATGAAATCGGAGATGCAGCTGCACTGAGAGCACTGGTAGTTGGCATCCAGGATGTTGGGAGTGTTCAGGAACTTTGCCAAGGAGTGGCTGGCGTCACAGGTTCTTTCCTTGTGGTGGGAGGATATTCCAACGCAGTTTGCCTCAGGACCAAAGCGGTCCCTGATGTCGGCAAATTTGCCGGCCATAAGATCCAGAGCCTCATCCCAGCTAATCCGAACCCATTTGCCAGTTCCCTTTTCCCCCGTGGCCTTTAATGGGTATTTGAGCCGGCGGGGATGATGTAGGGTTTCAGCCATATAAAGGCCTTTTTCACACCCGGGATGCAAAACCTTCGCAAGCTGGCCATCCTTGACCTTGCACTCCAGAAAGCATCTCTCATGGCAGACTTGACAAACGGTCTCCACAGTAGCGGTAAATTTATTATTTCTGTCCATAGATCACCTCCCTGTAAACTGAGATTATGCGGCAATCTTGTCCGCCGCAGTCCAAAAATGGTCTTGGGGACCTCATCTTGCAGGACTTTCACGGATAATGCACCGGGAACGCAACATTGTCCATTGAAATTTTTCAGGGGTATAAATAATGGGGCAGCAGGCATCTCTTGCTACCGATTGGCCAGCCAACGGCAATTTTCTTGGAGGGGCGGACCTATGTGTCCGCCCTGAATTGAGGCCGCACAGGTTGAAAACCTGCGCCACCAAAGGCGGCGGGCGCACAAGCCCGCCCACGGGAAAACCAGACCGGCCCGCCTCAGTCCTTTTCTTCTAATTCCACCTTGAGAGAGAAGAAATCCAACAGGTCTTTCAAGCTTACCAGCCCCACCAGGCGGCCGTTTTCCACCACCATCAGCCGGCTGGCCGCGCTCTGGTTCATCATGGACAGGGCCTTGATGGCGTCGGTGTCAGGCGAGATGGTATTTTCCTCCGAACAGGGGCTGGCCGCTTCCCGGATGGTCTCCCGGTCCCACGCCTCCCGGGGAATATCCTTCACCTGCCGGGTGGTGATGCAGCCCGCCAGCTTATCCCCGGCCATGACCGGAAACATCTTATGATGATATTTGTAGATATAATCTTCCACCAGTTGGGCCACGGTGATGGAATCCGGTACCGTCACCGGGTGGGCGTTCATGAAGCGGCGCACCGGTTCGCCCTCCAAGGCCTTGCGCACCAAAAGCTGCTGGTACGACATCTGGGCCGCGCTCCTTAAAAACATGCCGATCAAGAACATCCACACCCCGCCGATAACGTTGCCGCCGATGAACTGCAGGACGCCCAGGAAGATGAGTCCGAGGCCGAAGGCGGTGCCGATGGACGAAGAGACCCGGGTAGCCCAGCGCAGGTTGTCCTTGGCGCCCCACAGGATGGAGCGCAGCACCCGCCCGCCGTCCAGGGGAAAAGCCGGTAGGAGATTAAAGGCCGCCAGGATGAGGTTGATATAGAACAGGTAATAGGTGACGGCATTGACCGGAGTACTCCAGCCGCCAGCCTCTCCCCCACGGTAGACCAGGTAAAATACGCCCCCGATGGCGAGGCTGGACAGGGGGCCGGCGATGGCCATCATGAATTCGGCCTTGGCGGTGGGGGGCTCATCCCCCATCTCCGCCACCCCGCCGAAGATGAACAGGGTGATGCCCTTCATGGACATGCCGTATTGCCGGGCCACCAGAGAATGACAGAACTCATGGGCCACGATGGAGACGAAGAGCCCCAGGGCCCCCACCACCCCCATGGTCCAGTAAGTCATCGGGGTGAGGTTCGGATACCAGTCGGGAAAGGCCCCTTTGGCCAGGGACCAGGTGACCAGCACCGCGATGACGAGCCAACTTGCATCGATCTTGACCTCGAACCCGAAAAGCTTAAACAGTTTCATGGACCTGCCGAACATCTCTTACCTCCCGCCGCCGCGTTTGAGCAGCGCTTCCAGTTCCCGGGCTTCCTGCTCCTGTCCCCGGGTCTGGTAGAGGCCCAACAGGAGATTGCCGTTGAGATCCGCCTCCTGCCGGTCGCCCCGGGCCAGGGCCAGAAGGGTCAGGCCCTTGAGGCTGGCGGCAATGCCATCGGTATCCTGGAGGCGGCGGAATTCGCGTAAGGCCTCCTTGAGATACATTGCGGCCCGGTCATAGTCCTTCAGGTCCAGGAAGGTGCGCCCCAGGCGCTCCTGGCGCAGGGCCTGGCCCCGCGGGTCTTTGGCGCCCGTATCGGCCATGAGGGCCTGGTGGTAATAATTCAGGGCCAGCGTATAGTCCTTATGGACCCGGGCCACATCCCCCAGGTGGGTCAGGGTCAGGGCCAAAAGCGCCCCCGGGGGCAGCTGCCGGGCCTGATCCAGGGCCTCCAGGTAGGCGGCGTTGGCCTCCGGAAGACGGCCCTGGCCTTGATAAGCCATACCCAGGTTGTTCAGGGTCTCGGCCATGGCGGCGGGGTCGTTACGTTCCCGGTTCACGGCCAGGGCTTCCTGAAAGCGGCGGCCGGCCTGCTCCAGGTTCCCCTGGGCCTGGGCGATCACCCCGAGGTTGTTGAGGTTGGCGGCGATGCCTTCCCTCCGGTCGATGAGCCGGTTGTAGTCCAGGGCCTTTTCGAACTTTCCCCGGGCCAGGTCAAAGCGGCTCTGCCGGTAATACTGATACCCCGCGTCATTGAAGGCGATGGCTTCACTTTTAAGGTCCACGCCGGTCTTGGCGGGCCCGCCGCAGCCCAACAGGAAAACCAGAACCCACAGCCATCGCCACCGGTTGTTCACAGCTAAGGTCACCCTCCATGTACGTCTAAAATTTAAAAGCTATTTCTTGAAGGCCGGTTTTTTAAGTCCCACTTTTCTTAAGGGGGATTTAGGGGGATTATTAAGCACTTATTAATCCCCCCTACCCCCCTTTACAAAGGGGGGAGGAAAATCGCGGTTTTAAATGCCATTTTAGTCAGTTATAAAACGTTACCCTAATCCTTTCCCGGTGCCGCATCCATCCGGATGGTGTGCTCCTGGGGTCGGGGCACATAGTTGCGCAGCGGCCATAATTGCTTCGCCGCCTTGGCCGCCTGGTCGGCGTCCCCGAACAGCGTCTGGCCTTCGGTGACCAAACCCGGCAGCCCCTTGCCGGCCTTATCCAGGTTCGCCACGAAACTCTCCAATTTCTTTGCTATGTCCGGCAGCCGGGCCATGGCTTCCTTTAAATCCGCCGAGGTTAAATTGAGTTTGGCAAAAGTGGCCTGCAACTCCGCCATGGTCTTGACGGTCTGGTCTTTGAAGGCCTGGTCATGCAACAGCGTGCTAACCACGCCCTTGCCTTTTTCCAGGCCGTCGGCGAATTTTCGTAGTTGCGCCACGGCGTCGGCGGTATCCCGGTAGAGGCCGGGATCGTTCACCAGCTGTCCCATGCTCCCCGTGCCGGCGTTGATCTTGGAGACGATGTCCCTGACTTCGGCCAGGATCTTCCTGGTATCACTTGCCGGTTCCGCCAGGTCATCGGTGACGGTCCTCAGGTTACCGAGGATTTTTTGCAGATCATCCAGGGCGGGGCCCGCCTGGGCCATGATCTGGGTGATATCCAGGGGCTCCACCGAAGTCACGAGGCCTGCCGGGGGAATCGGCGCTTTACTGAGGGACCCAGCGGTCAGGTCCAGGCTCTTGTCGCCCAGCAACCCCAGGAAACCGATGGTGGACCGGGTATCCTCCCGGATTCGGTCGCTGTTCTTTTTCATAACATGGAAGGTAACCGCGATGCTGCCCTCGGCATTGACGGTGGTGCTAAGGACAGTGCCGACCGTGACCCCGGCCAGGTGGACCTCGGAGCCGGGCTTGAGGCCGCTGACATTCTTGAAAATGGTCCGGTAGGTGACGTACTCCTGAAAGAGTCCTTCCTGCTGGGCCACAATCAAGGCCATGACGAGGAGGGCCGCCATGGAGGCCACAACAAAGATGCCGACGACAGTTTCATATCTGCGTGCGATCATGGGGTCGTTTCCCCCTGGGGCTCCCGGTGGAGAAAGCGCAGGACCTCGGGGTGGGAGGAGTGCAGGAATTCCTCGTAGGTCCCCTGAAAGGCCCACTGGCCCTGGTCGAGGAGGACCAGCCGGTTGGCCACCAGTTCAGTCAGGCGCAGGTCATGGGTGACCACGATGGAGGTGACCTGCAAGGCCTGCTGAAGGCCCCGGAGCAGGCCACCGATCTCGTCCCCGGTAATGGGGTCCAGCCCGGAGGTGGGCTCGTCATAGATGATGATCTGGGGGTCCAGGGCCAGGCTGCGGGCCAGGGCGGCCCGGCGCTGCATGCCGCCGGATAGGGCGGTGGGCTCGAGGCCCTCCGCCCCCGCCAGCCCCACCTGCCCCAGTTTCTCCACCACCCGGCGCTCGATCTCTTCGTCACTCCAATCGGTATGTTGCACCATGGGAAAGGCGACGTTTTCCCCCACGGTCATGGAGTCATACAGGGCCGAGCCCTGGAACAGGTAGCCGGTCTTCAGTCTCAGGCTCCTCCAGTCGGTATCGGTGACAAACTCGGTAATTTCCACCCCTTCCACCGTGATGCCGCCGGTATCCGGGGTGTTCAGCCCCACCAGCATGCTGGTCAACACGGTCTTGCCGGAACCGCTGCGGCCTAAAATTACCATGGTTTCCCCCGGGTAGACCTCCAGGTCTACCCCGATCAGCACCTTATTTTCCCCAAAAGATTTGTGGATCCCCCGGAAGGAAATCAAGGGGCTACCGGGCTCCGGGATGGCCCGGGCAGAGGCTCCTTCCCCCCTAAGGCCAGAGGAATATGGTGAGTTTGGTGAGAAAGACATCGGCAATCAGGATCAGCAGGATGGACCGCACCACCGAAGTCTTGGTGGCCTGGCCCACCCCGAACGTGCCATGTTCGGTGTTATAGCCGTGATAACAGCCCACGGTGCCCACAATCAGCCCAAAGATAGCGGTCTTGCCGATGCCCGGCAAGACATCCTTCAGCGTCAGATACTTGATGGTCAGGGTGTAGTAATAGGCGGGGCTCATACCCACCTGGGTCACGCCGATGATCATGCCTCCCAGGATGCCCACGAGGTTGGCGGCCACGGTCAACAGCGGCAAGATCAGCATGCAGGCCAGAATCCGGCTGACCACCAGGTATTTCATGGGGTTGACGGCGGAGACGGTGAGGGCGTCGATCTGGTTAGTGACCCGCATGGAACCCAGCTCGGCGCCCATCCCGGCTCCCCCGCGAGATGCCAACATGATGCCGGCGATCAGGGGGCCCAACCCGCGCACAAAGGTGAAGGCCACGCTGGTGGCAATGTAATTGGCCGCGCCAAACAATTTCAAGACACTGAGGCCCTGCATAGCCAGGACCAGGCCCAACGCAAAGGAGGCCACGGCCACCAGGGAGAAGGATTTCACCCCCAGGTGGTACATCTGGGCGATAACCTCCCGGACGAACCAGGGCGGGTGGAGCAGGCTGCGGCAGGCATCCACAAAAAAGAGGAACAAGTCCCCCATGTAATCGACGAAAGCCATCGTCTGATGGCCGACCCGATAAAACAAGCCCTCTTTCATCAGCCTCGCCCCATGCAACCCTCACGGAGGCCAAAGCTAGGTCCGGGGCAACCTGACCTGCCACGCCTCGCCATGGGTTACAACGTATTAAAACTACCTAAAAATCAGGCTTGTGTCAAGCAGAAAGCCCGGGTTGCGGCCCCATACGCCGCCGTGTCCCTGGGAAGCGATAACAAATCACAATTTCGTATAACATTACTATCATTATTGTTGCTAAATATACGAAAATGGAATATAATAAGATGAATATAACGGGCTCAACCGGCCGGATGGACGAGGGGTCCAGGCACTGGCGGGGGAAAGTTCGGGGCCGGGTCACCGGCGGTTTACCTGAGATCACCCCAGTGAAACACACAAACAGCCTAGCCGTCTAACAGCGAGTCACCTGATGAACGACCTAAACCTGCTGTACGAAATTACCGAAACCCTGGGCTCCCTTGGCCCATTGCCCCGCATCCTGCAACGGGTGCTCCAGATTTTGGCCCAGAGCATGGGCATGCGCCGGGGCACCGTCACCATCCTCAACCCGGAGACCGCGGAATTGCAGATCGAAGTGGCCCACGGCCTCACGGCGGAAGCCCGGCGCCGGGGGCGCTACAAGCTGGGGGAAGGCATCACCGGCCGGGTGGTGGAGACCGGGGAACCGGCGGTGGTCCCCCGGGTGAGCAAAGAGCCGCTCTTTTTAAACCGGACCCGGTCCCGGGGCAGCCGGGAGAAGGACGAACTCTCCTTCCTGTGCGTGCCCATCAAAATTAACAACAAGACCATCGGCGCCCTCTCCGTGGACAAACTCCACCGGGACCTGGACCTGGACCGGGACCTCAGGCTGCTCACCATCATCGCCTCTATCATCGCCCAGACGGTCAACAACCTGCTGCTCATCGACCGGGAGAAGGAACGCCTGCACAACGAGAACGTGAAGCTCAAAGGCCAGTTGCAGGAGCGTTACCAGATGGGCAATATCATCGGCACTTCGGGGCGCATGCGCGAGGTGTTCGAGATGATCGAACGGGTGGCCAAGAGCAACGCCACCATCCTGATCCGGGGCGAATCCGGCACCGGCAAGGAGATGGTGGCCTCGGCCCTGCACTATAACTCGCTGCGGGCCGACAAGCCCTTCATCAAGGTAAACTTGGCGAGTCTGCCGGAGACCCTGGTGGAGAGCGAACTCTTCGGCCACGAGCGCGGGGCCTTCACCGGGGCCATGCAGCGCAAGCAGGGCCGCTTCGAACTGGCCCAGGGGGGTACGATCTTTCTGGATGAAATCGGCGACTTGAGCCTTAATGTGCAGCTCAAACTCTTGCGGGTCATCCAGGAACGCGAGTATACCCGCTTGGGCGGCACGGCCACCTTAAAGGCCGACATACGCCTGCTGGCAGCCACCCACCGGGATCTGGAGCAGGCCATGTCTCAAGGGGTTTTCCGGGAAGACCTCTACTACCGCCTCAACGTCTTTCCCATCTATCTGCCACCCCTCCGGGAGCGCATGGCCGACATCCCGGCCCTGTCGGAATACTTCCTAAACAAGTACGGTGAGGAGCACGCCAAGCCGGTGAAGCGCCTGTCGGCCCCGGCCCTGGACCTGCTCATGCAGTACCCCTGGCCCGGCAACGTGCGGGAACTGGAAAACATCATCGAGCGGGCGGTGCTGGTGTGCGACGAAGACACCATCTTAAGCGTCCACCTGCCTCCCACCTTACAGCGCCAGGAGCCGGGCGGGGACCACCGGGGTCTGGCCGCCCAGGTGGCGCACCTGGAGCGGGAACTCATCACCGAGGCCCTGCGCCAGACCCGGGGCAACCAGAGCCAGGCGGCCCAAATCCTGGACACCAGCCTCAGGATCCTGGGTTACAAGATCAAGCAGTACGCCATCGAAGCCAAACGGTTCCGGGCGACGTAACGGGGAACGGATAACCTTGGAGATTGATGAAGTTCCGTTGATTCAAAGGGCAGGGAGAATTATCATAAAGGGTGGGCCAGGCCCACCCTTTATTTATCGGTAATCAATAGAAATTTATCTGGCCACGGTCAAATAAAGATCATAGTAAATCTGATATGCATAATTATAACCCAAACTGGATCTGAGATGCAGGTATGCTCTGTATATCAGCATCAGCATGATGCCATCAAAGACTGGAGGTGGAGCATGAAAGTTTCCAAGGCCGTCAACCTATTTTATAGCTTCATCAGGCTTTTCCCAAAGACCAAAAACCGAAAATCATTTTCATCTGACAGCTTCAGGTCACCCGGTTACCAACCGTAATCGAAAGGTCCCCACAGGCCCCAATTCATCGCGGCGTCCATATTCATCTCCGCGGTCATGCGCTGCTCATCGGCAATCCGCTCCTGGATCATCAACTGCTGGTAGCGTTGATAATTCTCCTCGTTGCCGATATACAGGCATTTGCAGGACAGTGCATCGGCGTAAATATAATAGACTTTATCACCACGCTGGTGGGATGTCAGCTTCCGCTGGGTCATGGTCTGGAGATGGTCCGCCTTCTCGGGGGTATCGGCATACTGCACCCTGAACCCGGCGGCCGCCAGCCAAACCTCCGTACCCTTGGCATCACTCTTCTTGACCTCTTGGACCACGGC
>JAHIKF010000016.1 GCA_018897875.1 Pseudomonadota bacterium
AAAAATCAGTGTCACGGCAGGTTAACCGAAATACCAGAATTTACCTGTGGTTTCGCAGTGAGGTCATGCTCACCCGTGATGGTCTGTCGTCGATGGAAGATTTTACCAGCAGTCTAATCAAAGAAAGAAAGAAAGAGGAGCAAGAGCAGCTCGGAAAACCCTAGGATTCCAGGCGCGCCTACACAAGACAGACTTACCCATGCGCCCTCATGGCCTGAATTTGGTTTCTCCCCGGCCACTGGCAATGGGGGAAACAAATTTTTCTGCGGCCCCCCTAAAAGGGTTCGAACATACCTGGCTTAGCCTTGCGAGGCGCAGTGCTTGGAGCCGGTTTTGGCGGCGCTGGCGCCGCGGTTGCAGCTTTGGGTGCCAGCCCGCTGGGAGCGGCAGGCGCTTCCGGCGTCGATGCCTCCGGCTCCACAGCCTCTTCCGCTGTCGGGGTCCCGCTCTTGGGACGAGTCACCCGGCGCACCGCGACCTTACTGAGGGACAGGTTTTTGAGTTCCAGCCAGCCGGTGTTGCCGGTGCGAGCCACGGTTATTTTGGCCCACCCCTGAGGGTTTTTATCCTGCAAGGTCACCTGATCGTTGGCCCGCAGCCGGGCCAGGCTCTTGCTGCTTCCCTGGGGTTCAGACTTCAAAGAGACACCCCAGCGCCGGACGTACAGCTCCGTTTTGGGGCTAAGGCCCAAGTCCCGGTCATTGGCCCAGCCCTGGCGGCCGTCATCAGCGCGCACCAGAAACCAACCCCCGCGGCGCTCCAGTTGCTGAACCCGTTCGTTCAGACTCACTGTGGCAGCGGTGCTGCTGCCTGGCTCCGGGGTGCTCTTCAAGGGCAACTCCATGGCGCCCGCATAGAAAAAGGTGGCTCGTTCCACCGGCGCGGTTTCCACCTTTACCGGTTCCGCCGTGGCGCAACCCCACAATCCCAAGACCAAGGACATAAGTATAAGTAATCGTGTCAAACCGTTCATTGTCGTGTCTCCCTGTCACCTGAGAAAGAATGAAAAAAACCGCGAATTGAAGCTGTGGACCTGATTAATCAATAAAACTCAATAAGACATTGCAAGCATAAAATGAGTTAAAAATCAATAAGTTTCTAAAAGTCATCACGAACTCATGTCTTCAAGAGTGCCGCCGACCTTACCCTATTTGTGCCACAAATCGATGGTTTTCTAACGATTCTCACCATATTCGCTTACCGGTAACCCAGCCGCCCTCTCCCTTCCCGTTGTGTCGGCCGTGGTCTCAGATTTTGAGATTATGCCTCCCTTCCTTTTTCGGCTGGGTTCTTTTCATCTTTCATTGCGTCTGCTCCATGCCGTTAAGGACATAGAGCGTCACCGGGTGGGCGATGCCCTTGAGCTTGGTCTGAAAAGTCCTCCTAACCGCCACGATGTCCTCACAATGATGGAAGACCATCTCTGAAATCATCACCTCGCCGGCCTGAGCCTGGCCTTGGATGCGGTGGGTCAAGTTTACCGCCGAACCGATGATGCCGTATTTCGCCCGGGACTCGGAGCCGATGTTCCCCACCACCACGTCTCCGGCATGGAGGCCGATGCCCATGTGCAGCGCCGGGTACCCCGATTCAGCCAGGTTTTCGGCTTCCATGGCCTCCTGTAAATTCAAGGCGCAGCTGATGGCTCGTTGCACCACCGGCTCCATGGGACCGTCCAGGGGATCGAAAAAGGCCAGGATGGCGTCTCCCAGAAAGTCCACGATGATGCCCCGATGCGTCTGGATCACCTCGATCATCCGGGCAAAGTGGCGGTTGACCAGAAGGAGGGTGGCTTCAGGGCTCAAGGTTTCGGCCAGAGGGGTGAAGCCCCGAATATCGGCAAACAGTATCACCACTTCCCGCTTCACTCCCCCCATGCGGCTGGCCTCGGGCCGGCTAAGCAACTCCCGGGCGAACTCCTGGTCCACATAACGCCCAAAGGTGTTGCTGATGAAGTCTCGCTCTTTCAGACCCGCGATCATGTCATTAAAGCTCAAGGTCAATTGGCCGATCTCGTCACGGCTGGTCACAGACAGAGGCTCGCCATAGTCTCCTTTGGCTACCTGTGAGGCCTTGGCGGCAATCCGGCGGATGGCCATGACCACCGGCCTCAAGCCCAGGCGAATGAGTACCAGGATGACGCCCAGGCACAGGACGCCGCCCACCAGGAAGTAAAAGCGAAACCGTAAGATCGGCGCCAAAATCTCGCTTCCTTGAGCGTGGAGCATGATGGCCCAGGGAGCGGTCTTCAACTTGTAATAACCGATCACGTGCTCCGGAATGTAGCCTTTACCCATGAGGGTGCCGTAGGGCTTCTCCTGTATGGCCTTGAGCATGGCCAGTTCCAGGGGGTTTTGGGTCTCCCCCAGGCAATGTCGTCCTTGCATAGCCGGATTGCTGTGGGCCAGGTAGCGGCCCGCATCGCTCACCAGGCAGGCCATTTGGGCCACCAGCCAACCTTCCTTGAGGGTTTCCTGCATCAGGTAATCATAGCTCAAGAGCACTTCGAGGCGGGCCAAAGGCCGCCCAGCTTCATCCAGAAGTTCCCCCCGCAGCCCCACGGTTTTCCCGTCCGATGGGTAAAAGAACCCGATGGGAGACAAGGTTGCCGACCGGTTCCGGGTATCCGGGGAACCCTGGCTTACAGCCGCCTTCTTCCAGGTCAAGTTTACCTGATGGACACCGGGCTGGGCCTTCATCTGTTGCAGGAGCCAACGCTGGATGTCCTCCCCCTGGGAATCCTGTCCCGCCCGGGCGAAGGACTCCATCCACCCCGTCTGTGCCTGGAGCTTCATATCCATCTGGTGGGCCGCCCGCTCCAGCTTCAGGATGGCGATCTCCCCCCACTCTGTGAAGATAATGTCCTGGATGAAACGATACCCGAAAAACCCGAACCCCAGTAAAAACAGGGTTAACGGCACTACCAACAAGACGATTAGGCGGCGCTGCAAGGTCTTAAAGGCAAACATGGATATTGGACTCGCTTTCTCGCACAGAGATTTTATAAAAGTGGAACCCTGAGACACGGGGTTTGCCCGATACCGAATTGAGGCTCATGGCCGCGGAGGAGATTATGGATTGGGCAGGTCTCCGGTTGAGGCAGAGCGCCCCGAAGCTTCAATCCCGCCCGTACCTTGAGGTGACATCGGAATCTGGGCAACTTTTGTTTAAAAATAAGCATCTTAACCGAGAATGCAAGGGAACAAACTAACCAGTTGGTGGTCTGGAAGGGTTTCCTTGAAGATGAGGCATGGAGAGTATTCCTAAAAGGATTCCGGTTGCAAGTTGAGGTAGGCAGCAAAGATACCTTGCCAGTACCCTTTTTTATCACCTAATTTGGCAAAAACTGCATAAATGATCTCCATAATCTTTCAAAGGTATTTGTGGGGAGGATGATTTTGGGTGCCTACGTTTGAAAGAGGGCGGATTATCGGCTGGGAAGGCAAAGGGGCATCAGGTCGAAAAGAGTCGATATGCTCTGGATAGCAAAATTTTCTCAAGGCATCTTAAAGAGTGCATTGATAGCAGATAACTTCCCCCCTCCCACCAGGGGAGGGGGAGTTTCAGAGTGACCTCTAATTCCCCAGCAGCAGCAGCGGCGCAATAGAAGTAGGCACAATACCGGGATTGTAAGTGTAGATGGGTTTCCCGTTATCGCCGATGACCGTAATCCGGTGCAGGTTGGCGACGGTAATGGTGCTGCCGCCGGCGCCGGTCTGGAACAGCACCCGGCCTTGATAATCCTTCAAGGTAAAGCTTTGCCCCCTCTTATTAATGGTAAGGGTGTTATAGCCACCGCCGCCCAGAATGGTAGCCAGGTCGTTGCCGGGGGTCGGATTATAGATCATGGTATTATTGCCGGGGCTGCCGTACATCTCTATAACATCATTGCCAGTGGTACCTGATAGTTTCATAGTATTATTACCCAACCCGCCGTACTGCTGCATAGTGTTTCCACCCTCACCGCCATAAATTTCCAGATTATTAGTGCCCTGCCCGCCAACCTGGATAAAGATCTTATATCCACCGCCACCTAGAGCAAATAAATTAGAATCGCCCTTACCGCCGAATTGGTAAAGCGTATCATTCCCGTCGCCGGATATGGCGGTTTGGTTGATAGTTTTATCCCCGCCCACCTGGAGGAGCCAGTCATCACCTTCCGAGCCTTCGGCGTATTGGGTGGCAGTATCCGTGTCGCCGTACTCGGCGATCATATCATTATCGGGAGTGCCAAATACTATCTGGTCGGGGTTGCCCTGTGGCGCCTGGATAATCGTATAGTGGTCATAGCCGGTATTAGGGGGCGTGGGGATGGGAGGCGGCGGCGGGGGTGGGGGCCCCGGCAGGCCAGCACCCAAGGCAAGGGAGGCTGGCAAAAGGGCCAATACCACGATGATCGCGATGATGGTGCGCTTTAGCGGGGCTATCTTCATCTCTAAGACCTCCCCGCATCGGCTATGATGCGGCAGTCTGAGCGGTGTCTGTCCCATATCAGGCCCGGAACCTCTTTTACCGAGTTCAGAGTCTCCAGCACCCTTCAAAGCCGATAACATAATATCATAAGAACGTTAATAATTCATGGTTCCCTGGTGGATCAGGGAAAAGGCACGATCACTTGCCACTAGAAAAACTTATCAATAATTTCATTTAGTTGCTGATATGATCTCAATAGCGAAATTGACTTTATGTGATGGGATTTCCGGAATCCTTTAATGCCCAATGAAATTATGCCTTGAAAGAAATTATGCCTTGATGGAGCGGTCGTCTGGTCAAATCTTGAGCCTTACACTTTAAGCCTTTTCTCCCGCCTCGACAATCTCCCCCAACAGGTCGTAAGGCAGGGCCCGGGTGAGGCGCACGGGTTGAATCTCTCCCACCTGCCCGGTCCCGGCGGTAATATAAACCTGGCCGTCGATGTCCGGGGCCTGGCTGGTCATGCGTCCCGTGAGCAGGTAGTCGCTCTCCGGGCTCACCCCTTCCACCAGGACCTCGGCCACGGTGCCCACCAGCGCCTTGAGCCGGGCTTTGACGATTTTGGCCTGGATGGCTTTCAAAAGGCGGGCCCGCCGGCGGGCCTCCCGCCGGGGCACTTTGGGGCCCCAGGCCGCGGCCGGAGTGCCGGCTTCCGGGGAGTAGAGAAAGACTCCCAGGTGGTGGAAGCCCACCTCGGTGATGAGATCACAAAGGGCCTGGAAGTGCGCCTCGGTCTCGCCGGGAAAACCCACCATGACGGTGGTGCGGAGGGTCGCCCCGGGGAGAGTTGTTCGTATGCGCCGAACCGTGTCCAGAATATCCTGGCGCCCATAGCCCCGTCCCATGCGCCGCAGCACCTCGTTATGGCCGTGCTGGATAGGGATATCCAGGTAGGGGAGAATCCGGGGGTTGGCGGCCATGGTGGCCAGGAGTTCCGGGGTGATGCGGGCCGGGTGGCCGTAGAGGAGACGGATCCACCGGAAGCCGTCAATGGCGGCCACCTCCCGGAGCAGCGCCGCGATCCCCGGGTGGCCGGGCACGTCCCGGCCGTAGGCGGTGGTGTCCTGGGCCACGCAGATGAGTTCTTTGACCCCGGCGGCGGCGAGATTTTCGGCCTCCTGGACCAAGGTGTTGAGGGGGCGGCTGCGCAGCGGGCCCCTGATCTGGGGGATGAGACAGAAGGTGCAGCCGTGGCCGCAGCCCTCGGCGATCTTCAGATAGGCCAGGTGGTAGGGCGTGGCGGGGTAGCGGGCCTCGACGCCGACATAGGCGTACGGCGGGGCCTGATGAACCAGCGGGGCGGCGCCGAAGGCCTGCGGCCGGGCCAGGAGTTCGGCCAGGGCGGGAAAATCGTTCACCCCGATGAACAGATCGACTTCCGGGAGATCTTGTATGAGCTCCGGGCCATAGCGCTGCACCAGGCATCCGGTAACTACCAGGCGAACCTCCGGCCGGTCCGCCTTGACCCGGGCCAGATCCAGGATGGTGTCCACCGCCTCTTTGCAGGCCGGCTCAATGAAGCCGCAGGTATTGACCAGCAGAAGATCGGCGGCGGCGGGCGTACCGGTGACCTCCCAGCCGGCGTTGGTGAGGCCCCCCAGCATGATTTCCGTGTCCACTAAATTCTTGGGGCAGCCCAGACTGACAGAAAAGACGGTTTGGGGTTTTTGATGCGGGGTTTTGGGTTCCGGGTTCTGGGTTCTGGGTTTTGAGGTTTTCAGCGCTTTTATGTCCATATCAGGGTGGGCACTGCCCACCATTATGAATAAACGATTTTATTTTATGGCGGGCAGCGCCCGCCATTGGTGCGTAAAACGCACCCTACGATTCTGCTCACGGCTCACTGCTTACTGCTTACTGCTTACTGCTCACTGCTCACTGCTTACTGATAAGAAATCACCGTTGCCGCGTCCATGGCCGCGAACATCATTATCCAGAAGGCTAATTGGATTACATAGGAAAAACGCCGCCGCTTCGGGGTGGTGAGCACCCGGGCGTCTAAGGCCGTGAGGAAATTATACATGACGGCGCACTCCAGGGCAAAGGGCGGGAACCCCAGGAACCCCAGGAGCGGCATCTCGAAGACCTTCCAGAAATTGAGCACCGGCAGGGTGTAGACCCACCTGCTGATGGCGAAGTAATTCCAGGCTTCCCACCAGAGGCCGCAGATCAGGCCCGCGGCCAACAGGCAAAGATGTTCCCGGCGCTCCCCGGCCATAAAGCGGGCGATGAGGGAGTCCCCGCCCAAAAGGTCGCAGAAGGGGTCCAGCAGGAAGAACCAGGCCCCCCAGATCAGGGGGAAGGCGTAGCGGGGGAAGACCAGGGGCAAGATCAGCAAGGCGACGCCGATGAGCAGAGACAGCGGCTGCCAGGCTCCCGGGTTGAAGGGCCGGCCCTTGAGGTCCTTCCAGGCCCCCAGGGCGTCGATGACCTGGGCGGTTAAGAGCACCCCGGGCAGCACCGTGGCAAAGGCCAGGGCGTAGCCGGCCCAGCGCACCCAGCCGTCGGGGACCACCGCCACATAACCCCAGTTTTGCAAAACCAGGTTGTGGGCTTCAAAGATGAGCCAGACGGTCACGGACCAGCCAAACATCCGGAGAAACTTACGGGGCTGAGTCAGGAGCCAGGACCGGCCCCGGAGGCGGCCCAGGAGGCCGTCCAGGCAGGCGATATAAGGATACCAGGCGAAGAAGTAGAGATACTGGAGAATAGTTTCATCCCCCCGCCAGATGCCCCACAGGCCGACGGCCCACCCGGCCAGGGCCAGAGCGATCTCCAGATTGGCCAGGTATCTGAGATTGTTCATGGTTTTTGTCGCCTCATGCATATATGATAACCACGCCGATCATAACTTAAAAGAGCCCGAGGCCGGGAAAATCAGGTGCAGCCTGCTTTTTTTCTTGCTAAGTGTAAAAAATGGTGCTATACGGAAAAAATCCCAGGTTTATCGGTCCGCCTCGGGGGAGGTCGTGATATTCGTTTCCGGACCTGTACAACCGCAAACCCGGACTACTAGGTGAGAGGAGTCTCTATGATATCCCGGCTCTTGGGGGTAGGTGTCTGCATTGCGTTGTTGATGGGATGTAACGGCGGTCAGAAAGGCAACCTGGTTAAGATGGACCCGGTTCAGCAAGAAATGACCGCTCCCGTAACCGATGACGGTCCCGGGGATGCCAGCCTGACCGAGGAGTTGAGCGCCAAGCGCCTGGAAGAGCTCTACGCCAAGAGCGGCATCACCGGTTTGGACCCGGGCTTGGAAGAAGCCTTGAAAAATTGGGAACATCAGGTCAAGTTTGATGTGCCCATCCAAATGAATAAGCAGGTCAGGGCCTACCTGGTCTATTTCTCCACCGAGCGCAAGGCGACCATCACGCGCTATCTCGCCCGTTCCACCCGCTATCTGCCCATGATCAAGGAAGTCTTCCAGGAGGCCGGCCTGCCAGAGGATTTGGCCTACCTGGCCATGATCGAGAGCGGCTACAATAATCGGGCCTATTCTCCGGCGGCTGCCTGCGGCATGTGGCAGTTCATCAAAGGCACCGGCCTGCGCTACGGGCTGGCCATCGACAGCTATGTGGATGAGCGGCGGGACCCGGAAAAGGCCACCCGGGCGGCAGCCAAATACCTGTTGGACCTCTATAAGCAGTTCGGCTCCTGGTATCTGGCGGCGGCCTCCTACAACTGCGGCGAAGGCCGGGTGCAGCGGGAGCTGAACCAGAGCAACCACAAGAACTTCTGGGAACTCTCCGCCAACATGTGCCTGCCCACCGAAACCAAGAACTACGTGCCCCAGATGATCGCGGCCACCATCATCGCCAAAAACCCGGACAAGTTCGGGTTCAAAAACGTGCCTTATTTGCCGCCGGTCAAATATGACAAGGTGCCGGTAACTGAGGCCACCTCGTTGATTGCGGCATCGGTGGCGGTTAACGTTCCCGCCGATGAGGTGAAAGATCTCAACCCGGAATTGCTGCGGGGTATCACTCCCCCGGATGCGCCGTCGTACACGCTGAATCTGCCTCCCAACAGCAAAGAGCTGTTTACGAAAAACATTACCATCGCCCGCATTGAACATCCGGCGGTGGCGTCCCATCCGATCCGGACGGCCAGGAGTTCCAGGCCGTCCTATTCCAGCGGCAAGAGCTCTTCCAGCCGCCAGGCCAACGTGGCTCACAAGTCCAGGGGCAAGAGCCGGAGCTCTGCTAAGGCCTCCACCAAGGCCGCGAAGCGGACCTATGCCAAACAGGGGAAATCGACCCACAGCACCACGGTTAAGGCCGGAGCCGCCCCCGTGGTACAGGCATCTCTGTTCGGGACGCCGTCTCTGGCCTCCAAATCCAGCGACAGCAAGAAAACTAAGGCGGGCCTCATAGGCACCGCCAAGGGCAAGAAATCGGGCGAGGCCCGGTTGGCCAAAAAGAGCAACAACACCTCCAAGAGTGCCGCCAAATCCAAGAAAGCCGGTTCATCCAACAGCCGCGCCAAGGACAAGTATTCCCGGTCCAAGTCCAAGCGGGCCATCATGGTTTCCGAAGCCCGGTAATTATACCGGGCTTCGGCCCGCACTTCCCGTCAAATTATTTTATCGGCCCCCTTGCTTTTCCCGGGATAGTAGTTACAATTACGCTAATAATTAGCACTCACTGTGAATGAGTGCTAATATTCGCTGATACCCTTAATTTACCGCGAGGAGGTTGTATATGAAGATTAAACCCTTGAATGACCGGGTTCTGGTCAAACGCATGGAAGAGGTGCAGGTCACCAAAGGCGGCATCCTGATCCCCGACACCGCCAAGGAAAAGCCCATTGAGGGCAAAGTCATCGCCGTCGGCCCCGGCAAAATGAGCGACGCCGGCGCCCGCATGGCCCTGCAACTCAAAGAAGGCGACCGGGTCCTGTTCGGCAAGTATGCCGGCACCGAAATCAAGATGGAAGGCGAAGAATACCTGATGATGCGGGAAGAAGACATCCTGGCCGTCATCAACGACTAACCGCAGGTCTTCCCCATCAACTAACCTGAATTCCCGTTGTATTCAGTAATTATCCTAAGGAGGACAGTAAGCTTATGTCAGCAAAAGAGATTAAATATGACATCAAGGCCCGGGAGTCCATGCTCCGGGGCGTCAATACCCTGGCGGACGCAGTCAAGGTCACCCTGGGCCCCAAAGGCCGTAACGTCATTCTGGAAAAAGCCTTCGGCGCCCCGGCCATCACCAAGGACGGCGTCACCGTAGCCAAAGAGATCGAACTGGAAGACAGATTCGAGAACATGGGGGCCCAGATGGTGCGGGAAGTGGCCTCCAAGACCTCCGATGTGGCCGGCGACGGCACCACCACCGCCACCATCCTGGCCCAGGCCATTTACCGGGAAGGCTCCCGTCTGGTGGCTGCCGGCACCAACCCCATGGCCTTAAAGCGCGGCATCGAGCAGGCCGTGAGCGCCGTGGTGGAAGAACTCCACAAGATTTCCAAGCCCACCAAAGACCAGAAAGAGATCGCCCAGGTCGGCACCATCAGCGCCAACAACGACCCCTCCATCGGTAATATCATCGCCGATGCCATGGCCAAGGTCGGCAAAGAAGGCGTCATCACCGTGGAAGAAGCCAAGGGCATGGAAACCAACCTGGAAGTGGTGGAAGGCATGCAGTTCGACCGGGGCTACATCTCCCCCTACTTCGTCACCAACCCCGAGAAGATGGAAGCCAGCCTGGAGGAGCCCTACATCCTCATCCACGAGAAAAAGGTCAGCACCATGAAAGACCTGCTGCCCGTGCTGGAAACCATCGCCAAGATGGGCAAGCCCCTGGTGATCATCGCCGAAGACGTAGACGGCGAAGCCCTGGCCACCCTGGTGGTCAATAAGCTCCGGGGCACCCTCCAGGTAGCGGCCGTGAAAGCCCCCGGCTTCGGCGACCGCCGCAAGGCCATGATGGAAGATATCGCCATCCTCACCGGCGGCCAGCTGATCTCCGAAGACATGGGCTGGAAGCTGGAAAACGTCACCGTGAAAGAAATGGGCACCGCCCGCAAAGTGAGCCTCGACCGGGACAACACCACCATCATTGATGGCGGCGGCGACCGGGCGGCCATCGAAGGCCGGGTGAAACAGATCCGGGTCCAGATCGATGAGACCACCTCGGACTACGACCGGGAAAAACTCCAGGAGCGGCTGGCCAAATTAGTGGGCGGCGTCGCGGTCATCCGCGTCGGCGCGGCCACCGAGATCGAAATGAAAGAGAAAAAGGCCCGGGTGGAAGACGCCCTTAATGCCACCCGCGCTGCGGTGGAAGAAGGCATCGTGCCCGGCGGCGGCGTGGCCTTTCTGCGCTGCCTCCCCGCCTTGGCGGGCCTGAAGCTGAAGACTCATGACGAAGATTTGGGCGTCAATATCATCAAGCGGGCTTTAGAAGAGCCCATCCGGCAGATCGCCAACAACGCCGGGTTCGAAGGCTCCGTAGTGGCGGAGCACGTCAAAAACGAGAAAGGCGCTATGGGCTTTAATGCCGAATCCGGCGCATACGAGGACCTCATGGAAGCAGGCGTTATCGACCCCACCAAGGTGACCCGATACGCCATCCAGAACGCCGCCTCGGTGGCTGCTCTGCTCATCACCACCGAAGCTATGATCGCCGAGAAACCCAAGAGAGAAGCCCCGATGCCCCCCATGGGCGGCGGCGGCATGGGCGGCATGGAAGGGATGTACTAAAACAGGGGTTAGGGGGCAGGGGTTAGTGGCGCAGGCTTCCAGCCTGTGGAAAACCCATTTTCCACTCACCTTCACCCCGATTTCCTTAAAAAGTAGGGCGGGCACTGCCCGCCAAAGCGTAGGGGCGGACCTGTGTGTCCGCCCTTTTTTTATATGGAGGCGCTGCTGTCCCGCCGGAGAACAATTGGAGGGGCCGCCCGGCGCATCACGCAGTGGTTTTTCTTTTTGCCTGTTAGAGAACTTAAGCTTAGAATAGGCTTAGAACGAGCCGGTCGGTGGCGCCGGGTTCAGATGGCGGCCCACCGAAGTCTCAAACCGGAATTAGATCCACCAAGGAGGACTTAATGCACATCCTGGCTTTGAACAGCAGTCCCCGGGATCACGAAACCAGTAAGACCGAACTGGTGCTGCAAAAATTTCTGGAAGGGGCCGAACGGGCCGGGGCCTCGGCGGAGACCCTGTATCTCAGGAACTATAAGATCAACCACTGCCTGGGCTGCTATAGTTGCTGGGTCCAGACGCCGGGTCGCTGCGTCCAAAAGGACGACATGACGGAAGTCTTGTTTGACAAGTATCTTCAGGCCGACCTGGTGGTGCTGGCCAGCCCCATCTACCATGCCACCATGAATGCCCGGATGAAGCTGTTCGTGGAGCGCACCCTGCCCATGATGGATCCCCTGGCGGAGATGGGCGAGGCCGGGGGAACCCCTCACCGTTTCGACAAGATGCCACGGGTGGTGACCCTGAGCGTGTGCGGCTTTTGGGAGCAGAGTATGTTCGAGGCCCTATCCCTCACCTGGCGCCTCTGTCTGGGCGGAGACCTCATCGCCGAGATCTACCGGCATTCCTCCGAATTTTTATCCGTGCCCGAGTTTCAGCCCCAGGTGCAGGCGGTGCTGGACGCCCTGAGTCAGGCCGGGGAAGAAGTGGCGCGCCAGGGGCAGGTCAACCCCGCCACCATGGCCGCCCTCACCCAGGACCTGGCTCCCGCCGACACCCTGGCGCGCCTGTCCCGGGAATTCTGGTCGCCAGGCGGCACCGGGTAAGATATTTTGGGGGAGGGGGCAAAGGGCGCGAGCCCTTCACTTATGAAAAATTCCCCCAAACCCCCACCCCCAATCCCATAGGTAAAAATCGTAGGGGCGACCCGGCGGGTCGCCCATGCACCCTCAAATCGTAGAGGCGGGTTTCAAACCCGCCTCTACATCCTCACCCCTCCAGCACCATCCCGGCATACCCCACGAAGGAATCGCCGGGCATGATGTCGTAGCTGGTGTAGTAGTCGATGAGCGCGGCTTTCCGGGCGCCTTGGGCTTTGGCTGCGGCCACTGCGGCCACGGCCCCCCCGGCGCTGCAGGCGCTCTGGTCTTGTTGGGCGGCCTTAAGCATCCCGGGGCCGTCCAGTTTCAGGGCCTGGTCGATAAATTTCTTATCGTTGACCTCTTTTACCCACTTCACCGCCTCGGGGCCGCGGCCCATGGGGGACCAGCCGTAGTTGGGGCCGTAGTGGGTCAGGTCGGTGGACCCGAAGACCAGGATACTGACCTTTAATTCCTTGGCCACCGCGGCCACCGCCTGGCCCAGCTCCATGGCCGTGTTCGAGTGGGGGGCGCGCAGGGCCAGGAGTTTGGCCTGGGGGAAAAAGTATTTGACCAAAGGCAGCTGCACTTCGATGGTGTTATCCCCGGGGTATTCTTCCCGGAGGCTGAGACGCTTGGCCAGGGGCTGATAGAATTCCGTTGCCAGGGTAAGGTTACCCAGGGGGGTTTCCCAGGCGTCGTCGGCTACCAGGAGCGGCGGTGAGTTGCCCCCCAGGTGGCCGCCGAAAACGCAGACCACCTGCGGTTGGCTGGCCTTGGCGGCCAGAAAGAAGACCCGGGCCGCGGCCTTACCGGAAAAGTGCCAGCCGGCATGGGGCACGATGCCGCCGTACACCGTGGTACCCGGGGGCCGCGGCGTTGTCCCCATGACAAAGTGTTCGATTTCCGCCTTGCAGGCGCTGACGCTGGCGGGATACCAGCCCACGGGCAACATCCGGTCCCGGGTTCGCATGGTCGCCTCCTTTTGTGGGGGGCCGCTCATCAGGGTTGGCGGCGCCCTGCGGCGGTGGAGCGCCTGATTGGCGGAACGGCCCCGCGGTCATCAACGGTTATAGTTGGTGTTGGTTGCGGCATACCTGATCGAGCCTGGTATTTCCATCCCCCTGGCGGGGGGGGGAGGGTCGGAGTGGGGTGAAAATTATTTTAATTCAGCCAGGTTATCACCCTCCCTCAGCCCCCTGCCCTCAAGGGAGGGGGAGTTTAAGGGCAGCCCAAATTAAATCTTTTTCTCCAATTAGCTCTAAGAAGGCGGCTGGGTCAATAATTATTATTCCCTGGAAAAACTTAAGCTTGGTCAGGTGGCGGTCGCCGGAGATGATGTAGTCGGCCTAGCCTTCCACGGCGCATTCCAAATAGCGGTTGTCCTCGGGGTCGTCCTTGATGGCCCCAATCTTTAGGTTCCCCGGCGTCAGAACGGCCCCTTGCCCAATCTCTGCCAGGGTCTCGTCAATCTCGCTTACGGTGAGGCGAAGCTCTTTTCTGATCTTGGGATAGCGAAAGACCTGCCTTAGTTCTTCCAGGATGGCGTGGGATAGCACTAAAGCGATCTTCCCCTCTTTCACCAGGTCGATAATTTGGGCCGGCTTGGAATGTGGCTTTAAGGCGGCGCTCACGAAGACGTTGGCGTCAATGACAACCCGCATCATCTTTGTAGCGCCTTAGTCCTTTTAGTCCTTTTTGGTCTCCTGGCGGCCCGGATCGCCTCTTCTATAATGGCGGTAAGCTCGCCCTCGTCCATGTCCTTCACCTTATCACTGGCGCTGGCCTGCAACTTCTCAAAGGCCCGGCTGAACGCTTTCAGGGCGTCTCCTTTGTCAAGCATCACCTTGGGCCTGAAAAAAACCCCTTGATCGGCTGGCTCCACCTCTAAAAAGTCGCCTTCCTTAATGCCCAGCTTCTCTCGGATTTCTTTGGGTATGGTGACCTGCCCGTTTCGCACTACTTTGACCAAAGGCATGAAACGTTTCTCCTTCATTTGGCTCATGTCGTTGCATAATTTGTAATTATGTAACCAGTATAGGGCAAGGGGGAATCCTGTCAAGTACATTTGTTCGAACACAACTTAGGACTTATCCGCAAGTAAAATCCAATTTTATCAAAATCGCAATTTAGACAATCTATTGTCATTCTGAGCCAGCATAGGCGGCGAAGAATCTCGCATTTCTCCACTAAACCCCGAAACCCTTCGCCTTCAGCTCAGAGTGACATCTTTTTTCGGCAATATTCTCAATGGGCAATGAGACACTCAAGGTTCCAGCCTGATGCTCCCCGGGGTTTGACCGGTCACGGCGCCGATGGCCGCGGCGTGGATGCCGTGGCCCTTAAGGCAGTCCAGAAAAGCCTCAGCCTGGTCCGGGGCCACGGCGAGGAGGAGGCCGCCGTTGGTCTGGGCGTCACTGAACAGGTCCACCAGCAGGGGATCGATGTCCGGCGCCACCAGCAGGTGTTTTTCGCAGAACCTGCGGTTGGCGAAACTGCCGGCCGGCACCAGCCCCATGGCGGCATATTCTTTGGCCGCGGCCAGTACCGGCACCTGATGGGCGAAGAAGGTGATCTCGACGTGGCTGGCTCTGGTCATTTCCAGGGCGTGACCCAAAAGCCCGAAGCCGGTGATGTCGGTGACGGCATGCAGCGTCGCGGTTTCCAGGCAGGCCGCCGGCAGCCGGTTTAAGGCCGTCATGACCTCGATGGCCGCGGCCGATGCCTCCGGCGATGCCAGGCGCCCTTTCATGGCGGTGGCAATGACCCCGGTTCCCAGGGGCTTGGTAAGGATCAGCCGGTCGCCCACCCGGGCCCCGCCGTTGGTGAGCACCTTGTCCGGATGGACCACGCCGGTCACGGCGAGGCCGTATTTCAATTCCGTATCGTCAACGCTGTGGCCGCCGACGAGCAGGGCCCCGGCCTCATGAATCTTATCCAGGCCGCCGGTCAGGATAGCCAGGAGCACTTCCTGGGGCACGGTCTTACTGGGGTAGCAGACAATGTTGAGGGCCGTCAGGGGCCGCCCGCCCATGGCGTACACGTCGCTCAAGGCATTGGCCGCGGCGATCTGGCCGAACGTGTAGGGATCGTTGACCACGGGGGTAAAAAAATCCACCGTCTGAATCAACGCGATCTCAGGCGTCAGGCGATACACCCCGGCGTCATCCGACGTCTCCATGCCGACCAGCAGGTCGGGATGCGACTGGATGGGCAGAGCCTGCAAAATTTCCTCCAAAACCCCGGGAGGAACTTTAGCAGCTCAGCCGGCGGCTCGGACCTGCTCCATCAAGGGCTTGTAACTCTTGTCGTTCATGTCCCTTCCTGGTAAATGGTTAAAACGTCTTTTCTGCGCCCTTCACCCTTTAGTATAGCAGCTTTAGGCCGTATCTTCACTACCCCCGGGTTATCTTCCCGCCGGCCCCCCACGGGTTCACCCGCCGGGCGGGCTCAGGACCGCAGGGTGGCGATCAGGCCATCCGGCGCCAGCAGCAGATCCAGGGCCGCGAGGATGTCCGGCGCCACCACGTCTGCCGCCAGCAGCGCCTCCACCGCCGCGCCCTCCGCCTGGAGCAGGGCAATCCCCAGAGCGGCTTCTTTAAGCATGAGCCGGTCGTTGCGGCCATTGCCCACGGCCACCGTCAGTTCGGCCCCCAGCTGCCGGACATATGCGCATTTGGCCTGCGCCTGATCTCCCGGAGGAATGACGATCAGGTGGGCGGGCAGAGGCGACACCTGTTCTCTAACCGTGCCGAAGGTGTCGGCCGTCAAGATGTGGATCGCCAGCCGGGGGGCCAGGACTTCCAACTTCTCCGGTACCCCCCGGATGAGCCGGCCATGGGCGGCGATGGTGCCGTTGTAGTCCAGGACCAGGTGCGTTAGCCGTAACTCCTTGAAACCGGGTATGTTGATGCCAATCATCCTCGTCTCCTCCGCCGGCGGCGTCAGCGCGTCAGCCAGTGGCGGTTGCGCACGGTGAGGCAGGCGTAAGGGTAAATCCACTGGAGCAGGAAGAAGGCATAGTAGCTATAGATAACGCCATAGACGAACTCCAGGTCTCGCTCCAGCCAGAGATAATAGACCAGGTTGAGCAGGGAGATCACTCCCAGGGCGGCCAGGAGTTTGATCAGGATCACTGGATAGACTACCAGCGACGCCAGCAGCAACCCAAAAAAGAGCAGGGTCAAGGGGTATTCCAGCTGGGCCAGGAAGAATTCCACGATGGGCAGGAGGCGATATTTTTTCCGGTACCGGGTAAACAGGTAGCCCAACTGGACCAGGGACTCCCGCACGTTGCCGCGCTCCCAGCGCAGGTACATCCGGCACACGCCTCGATACGTTTCGGGGACCAGGGTATACACCAGGGCGGTCCGCTGATAATAGGTGTAGTGGCCGCCCCGCAGGATAAAATTGGTCAGGGCCCGGTCTTCGCTGTGGTGGCAGGGCGCCCCCAGAAAGGTCTGACGCCGCCAGGCCGTGAGGTGCGGCATCAGGGCGGTGCGCCGGTAGGCCGACAGCGACCCGGGGGTGCAGACCACCGCCCGGTAAAGGGATTGAGAGGCCCGCAGGTAGTCCAGATTCACGAAGCGCACGCCCTGCATCTTGCCCATGAGACTCTGGTTGCGGTTATAGACCTTGACGTTGCCGGCCACCGCCCCGATCAGCCCGTCGTGCAGCAAGGGGGCCACCAGGTGGCGCAGGGCATCCGGGGCGATGATGCTGTCGGAATCGATGGTGACGAAGACCTCGCCCCGGCCCCGGGTGAATCCGGCGTAAAGCCCCTCCTTCTTGCCCCGGTTGGCGGCAAATCGCATGGGCCGCAGGAGGTGGGGGTAGCGCCGCTGGGCTTGCTTAATATAGAACCAGGTGTCATCGGTGGAACCGTCGTCGATGCAGATGATTTCCATCCGGTCGGCCGGGTAATCGGAGGCCGCTACCGCGGCGATGGCTTTCTCCACTATGGCCCCTTCATTGTAGGCCGGGATGATGACGGTGAGACTGGGCAACGGCCCGGCAGCCGGAGGATAAGGCTTGTACCGGGCCCAGAGGACCGTGCGGCCAAGCTGAAAGATGAGCATTACCAAGGCGTAGACGGCTCCCAGGGCGGGCAGGAAGGCGGTGTAGGTCTGGCGGCTCAGGAGTTGCGCATAGGCCTGAAAGGAGCCGAACTTGACGGCCAGAACCACGAAAACGATGACCATGACTGGAATCAGCACCTTGAGTCCCCGGTCGATCCAGGGTAAGGAACGCAGCCGCAGGCGAGGCAGGGGCGAGCCCACCGGGCGGGGCGGCGGCTGCCAGGACAGGGTCGGGGTGCCGTTGGCCATGAGACCGGTCGATCCTCCTGGCCATCTCTATCAAAAAGTTGGGCAATTGGCCAGCAAAAGCGGCCCGGCTGCTGCCAGCCGGAAAGGCACGGCCCCGTCATGAAATTTGGCGCTGATATGCTGGTAGCCGTCAATGCCAAATCCATGTTAAAGTAAAATAGAGGAAAGATTAAGTTCTCCTTTTGAGCGACTGTGACTGGTCGTCTCTATGAGACACCTGGTCCAGTTTTTGGTCAACAAGTAGGCTTATTTCGGATGAACCAGATGCAATCAATCCGAGGTTCATTAATAACCTTCGGTGGTTTGGATGGAGCCGGCAAGTCCACCCAAATCGCTTTATTGACCGATTATCTGGTCAAGAGCGGCAGAAAGCCGGTATATATTTGGACGCGTGGTGGTTACACCTCTGTCCTGCAGGGATTAAAAACGCTTTCCCGGCGATTTCTTCATAGGAGATTCCCTCCTTCAGGCAATAGTCCCCAACGGAGTTATGCTTTCTCGAAATGGTGGGTTCGCCGCCTCTGGTTGTCCTTAGCTTTGCTGGATCTTCTGTGGGTTTATGGGGTCCAAATCCGGTGGCACCGTTACCGGGGACGCCTAGTCTTATGTGACCGCTATTTGTGGGACACCGCCATAGATTTTCGGTTAAATTTCCCTCAGGAAAAGCTCGATCATTATTGGCTCTGGCGGCTGTTGGGGAGAATATCCCCTAGACCCGATGCAGCCTTTTTGATGCTGCTCACCGTGGAAGAATCGGTGCGCCGGTCTGAAATTAAAGGTGAGCCTTTCCCTGATTCGGCCGAGGTTCTCAGGCAGAGACTGGCCTACTACCAGGACCTCATCTCCCGGGTTCCGTTCCACGTTTTGGATGGCAGCCAGCCGATTACGACCTTGTTTAACCAGATTCTCATCGATCTGGCCCAGGTGCACCGCGACCAGAGAACTGTTTAGGGTTAACCACTTATGCGACTCAGTCTGTTGTTACCCCGTGAACCCTTCCCGGTTATCTTCGCACAAACCATGAGCCGGTTCTTGTTGTCCTGGACCGGCAAACCTTACGAAATTCATTGGGACCCCAAACCGCCCCTATCTGCATCTCATTGTCGCTCTGGCGAGTTTTGGTTAGTTAATATCTATCTCAACGCCATTTTCATTCCCCGGGCTGACCCGGCGATTTTTGACCCCGTCAAGCAGGAATTTTCCCGCAGCCTTGTCTGGTGGCGCCGCTGGCCGCAGCGGCTCTATGTCGATATAGCCACCTCACCCCTTATGGCAAAATGGCTGGCGCACGCCGGTGTAAGCCTGACCCCGGCCTTGCCCCAGGCTGAACTAATGCTTATAGTTCCCGGTAACCACAAAATCCGGCTTTTAGACTATGGCGAAAAAACGGTCTACGCTATCCGGAAGAGCGGTTTTCCGGCAAATTTCCTGGAGCGGGAGATTGCAGTCCGCCGGCAAGCCGAAGAACTTGGTCTGCCGGTCCCCCGGGTCAAGACGGTAGCCGGCGATGGCGCCTGGCTAAGCGAGGAGTACGTCAGCGGCACCCCCGTCAACCGGCTCAAGGATCCGGCTCAAGCCAGAGCTGCCTTTGAAGAGGCTCATCAGGCCCTCAAGGTCTTGCATCGGCACACCTTTCGCGAAGTTAATGCGAACCAATATGTTGACCTTCTCTCGACTGAAGCGCATACTCATATCGAATCCAATGCCTTGATAACTCCCGGCAGCAAACGTATGTTTTTTCAAACCCTTGATGCTCTGGTGGCCCGGATTAAGGCCCTGCTGCCGGCTGGCGGCAACCGCCTCCCCACCGTGCTGGCCCATGGGGATTTCCAGCCGGCCAACATCCTGGTCGATGCGGACCGGCTCTGGCTGATTGACTGGGAGTATTCCGGCCGTCGCCAGGCGGCCTATGACGTATTGACCTTTATATTAGAATCCCGATTTACCCGGGGCTTATCCGGGCGTTTACAGAGGTTGATTACCCAAGGAATTCCGGACGGAGGGCTGTTGCCGGATTTCTCCTGCTACGCCAACGGTTGGCAAGATTCCCGGCATCGTTTATTATACGGTTCATTGTTTCTGCTGGAAGAACTGGCTTTGCGCCTGGAAGAAAATAATAATCCGTCTTTTGTTCAGTTGGATACTGGCCTCAATATTCTCCAACAAGAAATCAGCCATTGCCTTAAGTAGCGGAGACCAAAAACTTGCGTCAAGGAAGACCAAGGCCCCGGCTCCTTATCCTCAACCAGATGGCCGGTCCCATGACTTGGGAATTGGCCCAAGACCTGAGCCAACAGTTGGGCCCCATAGCCCTCTTAACCGGCCATCCTGAGACGTTGGCTAAGGGTAGCCAAGGGTCCGTCACTCTTTACTCCTCAGTGCCCTATAATCGAGCCACTAGCTTGAGCCGGGGCCTCACCTGGCTGATGTATCTGGGACATGCTTTTATCTGGCTGCAACGCTGGCCGGGCCACATACCCTGTCTTCTCTTTTCTAATCCGCCGCTGCTTCCCTGGTTGGGATATGTGCTGCGCCGTTGGCGCCACCGGCCGTATGCCGTAATGATCCACGATATCTATCCCGACGTGTTGGTGCGCCTCAAGGGTCTTTCCGAAAATTCCTTGATGACGCGGGTCTGGCGGTGGCTGAACCGGGTGAGCTACGAACAGGCTGACGGGGTGATGACCCTGGGAGACTGCATGGCCGCCACCCTGGCCGGCCAATTTGACCCGACCCGTACCAAAGTGGGCCGTCTGGAGATAATTCATCCCTGGGCGGATACCGCAAAGCTGGGCCCCCTGCCTAAAGCAGAGAACTGGTTCGCCCGGAGCCAGGCTCAGGTCGGCAAACTGACCGTGATGTATTCCGGCAATATGGGGATGGGGCATGATATCGAAACCATGTTAAACGCTGCCCGCCGGTTGCGCCCCGCCCGTGACATCCATTTTATGTTTATCGGGGCCGGCCCCAAGCGGCAAATCGTCGCCGATTATCTCCGCCAGGAGGCTCCCGCCAATGTCACTCTCCTGCCCTGGCAACCCGAGGCTGTGGCCCCCTTTTCCCTGGCTACGGCCGACGTAGCCATGGTATCATTGGAGTCAGGCGCGGAAGGGCTGGCCTTCCCCAGCAAAGCCTTGTCGGCCATGGCCGCAGGTTCAGCCCTGCTGGGGCTCAGCAACACCCCCAGCGATTTGCAGGTGCTGATCGAGCAGTTTCACTGCGGGCTCAATATAAAACCCGGCGATGTCGAAGGCCTCGTTCAGGCCATTCTCACCTTTCGCGATGAAAAGTCTTTTTTGCCGCAGTGTCGCCGAACGGCGCGATTGCTGGCCGAAACCACTTTCGCCCGCAGCAGGAACACCCAGAAGGTGTTAGCTACTATCGGCATCATGAAAAATCATAAATCAGTTTTTGACCAGTTCCCCTAAAT
>JAHIKF010000157.1 GCA_018897875.1 Pseudomonadota bacterium
CAGAATCCGGTCCGGGTCCAGCCCCAGGGCCCCCTGGTAGGCCACCGAGGAGTAGTAGTAACGGTCGGTGATGACGATCTTCCCCTCAGCCAGGGCCGGATTGATGACCTTTTCCACGTGTTCCCGGCGGTCGGCCATGAAGAGGTTCAACTCCTCTTTGGCGCTGAGATACCGGGTGGGGCCCTGAAAATATTCCCGGATCTGCTGGCCCAGGGGGCCATCCGTGGGCTCACAGGTAAGGACAACTTCCAGCCCCCGCTCGCGGAGGGCGGTTGCCAAAAGCCCCGCCTGGGTGGATTTGCCGCAGCCATCCACCCCTTCCAGGGCCAAAAGAACCCCGTGCCTTGCCATGGGCGTCCCCTACCACACTTCGGGAAAGGCGGCGTTATCGTAGAGGTATTCCACCTTTTCCTTGTGTTGGAGCTCCACCTTGGCCATCTTCGTAAGGAAAGCCTGGACCTCCCCCGGGGGCTGGAGTGCGGCCAGGGCCTGATAAAAGCGATAGGCCCCCTCCTCCCGCTTCGCCGCGATGACCAGGGCCTCCTTGGGGGACAGGTCGTCGCTGATGGCCGGGGCTTCCAGCATTTCCGCCAGGTGGACGTTCTGGGCTTCCCCCACCAGCGTGCAACCGTGGGGGGTGAAGCAGCTCTGGAGAAAGGCCTTGTGCTCCAGCTCTTCCTTGGCCAGGTATTCCAGGGTGTCTTTCGTTTCCGGATGGCTCACCAGGCCGGCCAGGCGCTTGTAAAAACCATGGGACAGTTCTTCCTGGGTGATGGCGCTCTTGATAATGGCTTCCAGTTCGGTGCTCATGACGGCTTCCTTTGACCACGAAGTTGAGGTGAGAGACATGGCTCTGCCTTGGTAGATAGGCATCATAAACGCAAAGCCTCAGAAAAACAAGTCCCCCAGGCTGGCGCCCCGTGGGGCCGGGACGACCAGCAGGGGGGAACTTTTAGCCCGCCACCGATGGGCGTTTAGGCCGTCTTGATCTCGATGGCCTTGGGCTTGACCTCTTCTTTCTTGGGACAGGTGACGGTCAACACCCCTTTATCGTATTTGGCTTCGATTTTATCCAGGTCCACCGCGGCGGGCAGGGTCAGGGAGCGGGAGAAGGAGCCGTAGCTGCGCTCCACCAGGTGATAGTTCTCCTCTTTTTCTTCCCGCTCCGACTTCTTTTCGCCCTTGATGGTGAGGACATCACCCGTGACGGCAATATTGATTTCCTTGGCATCCATCCCGGGGACTTCGGCCTTCACCACGACCGCCTCGGCCGTTTCCTTGACGTCCACCGCCGGGGCGAACTCCGCTTGCAGGGGCTGCAGCCCCCGCCTTCCGGAACCGAAATAATCGTCCCAGAAACGATCCATCTCCCGCCGGAGGCGAGAAACTTCCCGAAACGGCCGCCATTCCATGAGATCATTCGGCATGGATATTCCCTCCTTAACCAGGTTGACTTATGAAATTATGGTTGATTGCCCCGACCAGCATCCGGCCGGGCGCCCGGAGACAATGCCTTTTAAATTTTAATAAATCGGCCATATCCTTAAAGTCTCCATAGGTACATGTAGGTATTGATCATCTCCTTGTCAACTTACCCCCCAGGGGAAATTGCCGGAAAATCTTCTTGAATCTAGCTGCCGGTAATGGTAGTATTTTACTGATAGTAAGAAGGTTGTCTCGATGAGTCGAATTTACCGAAAACCCTGCGCTGGGCCTCCTTTCAGAACAAGGAGGTTTTTTTTGCCGCGGCCTCCCGGGCCTGACGGCGAACCGGTGAGCACCCTGCGGTCGTCAAGCCTTGCCACCGGGGACCTGCCCCAGGTCCAGGCGGCCATCACGGCACCCTGAGCTTTAGGGGCCCCGATGGCGGCGGTCAGGGTTGACAGCCCGGTAGTAGGGTGAGCACTCAACCTGGATGGGCGAGGCCAGGGGTTTTTCCCCCTTAACCTCCCCCTTCAAGCGAGAAAGGTCCCTATATGGAATTTCGGCGGAAGGACCTGTTGGGCATCGCGGAACTGACCCCGGAAGAGATTCGCCACATCCTCAACACCGCCGCGTCCTTGAAAGAGATCTCGGCCCGTTCCATCAAAAAGGTTCCCACCCTCAGGGGCAAAACCGTGGTGACGGTCTTCTACGAGCCCAGCACCCGGACCCGCATGTCCTTTGAGATCGCGGCCAAGCGCCTCAGCGCCGATACCCTCAACCTGACGGTGGCGGCCTCCAGCGCCGTCAAGGGTGAAACCCTGATGGACACCGCCCACACTCTGGAGGCTATGCGGCCGGACCTGCTGGTGATTCGCCATCCCGCCAGCGGCGCCCCCCATTACCTGGCCCGGCGTCTCAAGTGCGGGGTCATCAACGCCGGCGACGGCCTCCACGAGCACCCCACCCAGGCCCTCCTGGACCTCCTCACCGTTCAAGAAGCCAAGGGGCGCCTGGATGGCTTGAAAGTGGCCATCATCGGCGACATTGCCCACTCCCGAGTGGCCCGCTCCGACATCCAGGCTTTTCTTAAGATGGGCTCCCAAGTCACGGTGGCGGGCCCGGCCACCATGCTGCCGCCGTTTCTGGAATCCTTAGGGGTCAGGGTGACTTACTCCCTGGAGGAGGCGGTGGCCGGCGCCGACGTCATTATGATGCTCC
>JAHIKF010000158.1 GCA_018897875.1 Pseudomonadota bacterium
CAAGCACCTGCCCCGTTATCTGGCGGAATTTTGTTACCGCTTTAATCGACGCTTCTGGGAACCCCAAATGTTTAACCGGATGATCACTGCGTGTCTTAATGCTCAAACCGTTACCTTTTCGGAGCTAAGGCAATAAGCGTATCAGGAAATAGTTTTTGAAATTTATCCCATCGGGACATGATAATTTCCAAAATCTTTTCCTTAATTTTCTTTCTAATCTCTAAATTTATTTTCTTCCTTTCCCAGACAACATGTCCTAATTCATGCCCATTCAAAGGGATCAATAAGGGGTTAGATGATTCAGGAGCAGGCAAACCAATGAGAGCGAAGCCGGGTAAGGTAGGAAGCTCACGATAAACTAATGGTGAATAATTCCATTCCGATGAAAGAATAAGCCGAGTTCTTCTTTTTGTTAAGGGAAGATGCGGTTCTAATATGGCTCCGGCAATACGTAGAGTAGGCCCATATACTTCAAAAGCATTGCGGACATTGGTAGAGCGAAGGATAAAGCCAAGTATAGGAAGATAAGTTACTATGCCTCTGTTAACATTTTTACACGTCCCCTCGTCTAATATTTTATCTCTTTTGGAGTCTTCCAGAAACGATCGGTATTTCTCAAAGATTTTTTCGAGAATTTGAAGAGCATCTTTGCTTTGACGGTAGGGAAACTCACTTGTCGATAGGTGCCTTATTTCGTCTAAGAATGCTCGCAGGCGCTTTAAAGTGTATTCCAGAGGTGACAAATCTCACCTCCGGTAAGGATGCTGAGATTCCTCCTGGTATTGAGGAACTTCAAGGGCCAAAGCGCGTTTAGAGAGTGCCAGGCAGAAATATTTAAGCTGATTTACCTTGTCAGGTTCTTCCTCTAAAGCTCTCTTTGGATTTTCGACCACTCTTATTAGGCATTGAACAACCTGCCTGGTTTCTGTAATAAGTTTAGGAAGTTCATTTGGGGTAGTGGAAAGATTAGAATCAGCAATGGCATAATTCAAAGCGACTGCAGTAGCCGAATCCAGGTATGCAGATGAGATTATACCCGTCGCGTCGCTCTTAGATAATGCCATATCCTGTGAGATCACCTCGGCCAGTTGAATTACAGCATTCAGACCTGTGCTTTTCCCTCTGATTAGATTATCCAGCTCTATCGCGGCGTGACACGCTAAGGAAGGGACATCAGAATAAAACTCCCATAAATCCTGGGCTAAATTCTTCATGGTCTGCCTCCTTTGATGAATGCCTGCCAATGATTAGGCCCCAAGGTTTTGTGATTTTATACACAAAGACAGAATACTACAAGGAGTATCCTGAGACCAATGTTCTCCCAGCTTCTCTGCAACACTTGGGCACCCTTTTTAACCCTCACTCCGAAAGGTTAAACTTCTAAATAAAAATTACGAATTTGGAAGAAGCAAGGACGCGGCCGAAGGGCATCACCTCCCTCAAAGAGTCTTTTTGAACTGTATACCGATTTGCCTAAGCCGAATTTCCAACGCGAGTTTAGAAACGCCAAATTCCTCACAAAGGCCCGGGGCATCCTCGGCTAGGTCAACAATCACTTCCTTAATTCTATTCCTGCTCATGCTCTCGATCTTAGAAGTAAGGGCTGGTTTGGGCATTAGTATTGCTCCGGCCCAATAATTGACGGTTCTTTCCTCTGGATTGTGAAGGTCTTTACTCCTGAAAAAAATTGGCTGAGAGGAAAAGTTCTGATTTTTCTTGCAAATGATAAAGTGCGCCCCTTCGTGTGCCAAACTAAATCTTTCATTTACTTCAGGAAAAGGAATTCCGTTTTTATCTAAATCCTCATTAATGTATATTTTATTTTCTCCGGCGATGAGGGCTGCCAATTTTTGGTCATTGGCAGATTTTGACCAGCCTTTTTTAAAAAAACTCACTCGGCACGTTTCGAGGCCAAATACTGTTTGAAAAAAATCTATAATATCGAGCGGGAAGGTTATCTTCTTAAAATTCTTCCTTATTCGATAAATTTTTAGAAACCTGAGTACTGCTACCTCTACCTCGGGTTTGAAGCCCGGAATGAATTTGGGACCGCGGGGTAATTTTTTTGCTGAGATAGCTTCTTTATCTGCCCTCTGAAGGGCGATTAGCCTATCAGGGTCTTCATCAAAAATTCGGGCAAGCCGCAAAATTTTCTCATCCGACAAGAAGCGCTCACCCTGCTCCACTCTATGGAGCATAGTATAATTTATTTCTGAGACATCGCCAAGCTCTCTCAAGGAAAGTTCCCCTTCTTTCATTAGCTCGCTTAACCCACTTAGAGAGATACCTGCGCGCCTTCTGGCTCCGTCAAGCCATTCTCCAAATCTTCTATTTACTCCCCCTTTCTTCATTTTTCATACCGGTCAAAAATTCTCAATTAATGTATGAAGTTCATGATTAAAGATTTTTTTCCAAAATACCAAGTGTTGTCTTTTTTGTCAACATATTATTTATAAGTTCGGCAATTTATTTTGGAAAAAGTAGAATAGACAGGGCGCGGCAGCCGTACCCTAAAGCCGCCGGACCAAGGCCATCTTGCGACTAACTGTTTGACAAGGTGGAAAAATTTTATAAAATTTAAGAAAGCACCAGGCTACAGGGCCTGCAAGCCTTTCCATGAGGGGAACGGTTTATGGTCGTTCCCCTTGTATATTTCCGGCCACGCTGCAGCTGATCTTGAGCCGGAATCTTTGGAGATTAAGGTTCCATGCGGGTGAAAAGCATGGCCGCCTGGTGCCGCGATACCCTGGGCCACGGATTTAGGTTCCAGAACGATGGGCCCGCGGGCTTCGTTTACTACAGTAACATCACGGGCGAGGGCTTTCGCACCCTGAAGGGAGTCACCGCCTTAGTTACTATCAAGCAACTGGCGCGGCAGGCGTGACATCTCCTGCCCCCAGAACCACAGGAGAAGTTATGAGCAAAGTTAAAAATGGCGATTTTGTCCAATTGCACTACACCGGCACCCTGGAAGACGGCTCGGTCTTTGACAGCAGTGACGGCCGCTCGCCCCTGGAGTTTCAGGTGGGCGCCGGGGGGATTATCCAGGGCTTCAATGATGCGGTTATGGATATGGCTCTCGAGGAAGAGAAGAAAGTGGTTCTCGCCCCGGACCAGGCTTATGGCGACCTTCGGGATGATCTCAAGCGGGATTTTCCCGCCACGATGTTGGAGGGACACCCGGTTGAGGTGGGCCAGCAGCTGCGGTTCTCCAGCCCCAACGGCCCGGTGTCCGGAACGGTGTTGAGCATCGAGCCCGAGAAATTCGTGGTGGACTTCAACCATCCTTTGGCAGGGAAAACGCTGGCCTTCATGATCAAAGTCGTGGGCATCAGCGATACTCCCACCCAGCCCGAGGGTGGGTGCTCCTGCGCTCCTTCCTCCTGCTCTTCCGGCTGCGACTCCTGCGGCTAACCTATCCGGGACCAAAAATCAGGGATGGCGCCGGTTGTCTCCGGGGCCATCCCTGGTCATTTCGGGGAGCCGTGTCTTCCAGCCCCCCAGGCTCGAGGTGCGCTCAGGCAGGGATCTCATACCTGAAAACAAACGACAATTTTATTGTAGGGGTGGACCCATGTGTCCGCCCTGAATTAAGGGCGCACACGCGGGTGCGCCCCTACAGTTCCGCATTTTTTGATTGCGACTCGGTATAACAAAAAAGCCGCCCCCTCCCAGGGGGGAGAAAAGAGGGGGCGGCGTTTGCGGTTACGGCGTTACGTTTGAAGTTATTGGGTTGGGGGCGTAGTGGCCTGGGTGTTGGGCTGATTAAAGCGGCCGCCGCCCCGGGAACCCCGGCGCCCGGCGCTGGCCTGGGGGTTGTTGCCCGAGTTGCCCTGGCCGCTCTGGTAGGCCGGGTAAGCGGGACACGTGGTAGACCCCGCTCCCTGGCCCTGGCCCTGCCCGCAGCCCCGGCCCTGGCCACCCTGGCCTTTGCCGCGCCCTTGGGCCAGAGTCGGCACCGCCCAGAGCATTACCACCGCCAGGGCGAGAGCCAAGCTGATCGTCAACCATCTCGGTTTTTTCATTTGTCATCTCCTTTTTACAGGCTATATTGATTCCGCTTGATTATCCCCTGATTAGTGCCGGGATACCTTTAGGGCCCTCCCCGGGGTCCCCTACCGGGTCCCCGCCGGCGCCCGTCGGGGCCGCAGGCCCTTTCCGGGCCACAGCCCAGACGGGTTTGCAGCAGGTTCAAAAAAGCGGCGTGTTGTTCGGGATTCAAATTCTTCTTGAACTCCAGCATAAACCGCGCCATTTCTTCTTCCAGGCTCCCTTGCAAAGCGCTGATCTCCTGGACCTTGGCCTGGATGGCTTTCCAGGGGGTCGATTCCGCCTTCATCAGCTCAAAGAGCTCCTGGCGCTTTTGGGTCAATTCCTGCCTGACGGCCTTCACCTGCCGATGGTGCTCCGGGAACAGGCGGCGCAAGGTCTGGCGCTGGGGCTCGTCCAGCTTCAGCTCCCGCCACAACGCCTTCGGGGGCATCGGCGGCAGGGGCCCCGGGCCGGCGGCCAGCCTCTGTTGGTCCTGGGAGCGCAGGTAGACGATGGTGCCGATGGTCCCCAGGTTCAGCGCCAGGGAAAACATCACCAGGTAGATGAGCCAATCTCGCTTCACTGGTGGTTACCGTTCCCTTCTTCCGGCTGATACGAGGCCACCACCGCGCCCAGGGACCCCTGGGGGAAGTCATGGAAAACCTCCAGGCTGGCCACTTCCGCCCCGGCCTCGTTGGGCGCTGCCCCGCCATAAAAACTCCGGGCCATGGTGCCGCCCAGGGCGATGCCCAGGACCAGGCAGGCAGCCAGGGCAGCAGACTGCCACCCGGACCGGCGGCGGGGCCGCCTAACCTTCGCCGCGACTTGCTCCGCCAGCCCCATGGGCACCGGCGCCACCAGGTTGCCCAGGGCGGCGTCCAGGGCCGTGAGCTGGCGCCACTCCCTCCGGCAGGCCTCACAACTCGTAAGGTGCGCCGTAAGCATGGCCCCGGTGGCCTCGGACAGCTCGTCGTCCAGCCAGGCGGACAGTTGCGTTTGTACTGTTTGACATTCCATGGCGGTTTGTGGTCCCTAAAAATTTTGTTCCTTACTCATTAAAACACCATACGTGAGGAAATCCGGCGCGCCAAGCACAATTTTTCCCCCGAGGGCCCGGCGGGACTAATACCAGATTGCAGTCAAAGGGTGGCACAGGCTTTCCAGCCTGTGCAGGCGCAGGCTAAACCACCATGGCCGTTTGGGGCCACCCCCCATCATTAAATTCCTCGTAGGGGCGGTTCGCGAACCGCCCCTACGGGTTAACTTCCACGGTAAAGCCTGCGACTACAGAAAACAGCCTTTTGAGCGCAACTCAATATAAAGCGGCGGGCGAGGACGCCCGCCCTACCAACTTTTCATAATTTACGGGTGGGCCCAACAGCCCATGAAGGACTGCCTTGACGCTGCTGCCGGCCGTGCTTATTTTTCAACCAAACCGACTACACACGACCGCCCCAGCCGGGGGTCAAGGGAGGGAGTTTATGTTATCACAACTACCGGCGGATTTTACCAAAGTCCCCAAAGCGCATCTCAACCAGGAAATCCTCCGGGCGGCTATCATCGCCGAGCTGGACGCCATCAACTTCTATGAGCAGATGGCGGCCCTTACTGATGACGGCGACCTCAAAAAGGTCCTGCTGGATATCGCCCGGGAGGAAAAAACCCACGTGGGGGAATTCCAGACCATGCTGTTGCGCTTCGACGCCGAACAGGTCAAGGAAATGGAGCACGCCCAAAAGGAGATCAAAGAGCTCACCGGGAAATAACGCGGTGGCCGCGACCGGTAATCCAGGAATCCCCCGGCGCACCGGGGGATTTTTTGCCGGCCGGGCCTACCCTTACCCGAGTTCAGCTGACGCCCGCCGAAAGTCGGCCGCGACGGCGCCCCCAGGCCTTGCGGAGCTCATCGGCGCCCAGCATGATGGGCGGGAAAATCAGGAGAAACAGCAGGTCTCTGCCCTCCAATGAGGCGGTGCCGAAGGTGCGCTGCAGGAAAGGCACGTAGCTCAAGGCCAGAAAAATCATGATTTCGCTGACAATCCCGACCAACAATAAGCGATTGGAGAAGAGCCCCACCCTAAAGACGGACTCCCGTTCAGTGCGGATAGCCAGGCCGTTGCCGATCTGGGCGGCGACGATCCCGCCCAGGCACATGGTGGTGGCTCGGGCGTAGAGGGGACCGCTGGCCGCCATCTCCAGCCCCGGACGCCAGCCGGCGGAGAAATAGACAAAATAATACGCCGCCATAGAGGCCCCGGCATTCAACACCCCTAGAAAAACAAAGCGGCGGGCCAGGGACCAGTCGATTAGGCGGGCTTTCCGGGACCGGGGCGGGCGGTCCATGATGCCCGGCTCCGGGGCCTCCGCCCCCAGGGCCAGGCCCGGCAGCAAGTCGGTGCCCAGGTCAACGGCCAGGATCTGCATGATAGTCAGCGGCAGCGGGATGCCGAAGAGGACAAACAGCACAAAGGGAACTGCCTCCGGAATATTACTGTTGAAGATATAGACAATGAACTTTTTGATGTTGGCATAGACCGCCCGGCCTTCTTCGATGGCGGCCACAATGGTGGCGAAATTATCGTCCGCCAGCACCATACTGGCCGCCTCTTTGCTCACCTCGGTGCCCCGCTTCCCCATGGCCACCCCGATGTCCGCGGCCTTGAGCGCCGGTCCGTCGTTCACGCCGTCGCCGGTAACCGCCACGATCTCCCCCAGGTGCCGCAAGCCCGCCACGATGCGCAGCTTCTCTTCCGGCGAGGTGCGGGCGAAGATCATATCTCCCTTCCGTTTGAGGAGCTGGCGCAGCTGGACATCCGACAGACGGGAGACCTGTTCCCCGGTCAGGAGAGGTACCCGCTGATCCAGACGCATGCCGATCTCTTGGGCCACGGCCCGGGCGGTGCCCCCGAAATCCCCGGTTACCATGACGATGCGAATGCCGGCTCGCCGGCACTTTTCTATCGCCGCGGGGACCTCGGGCCGGGGCGGGTCAATCATCCCGGTGATCCCCAGAAAGCTGAGATCGCTTTCCGCCTGGGTCTGGGTCAGCTGCACCCCGGTCTCCACTTCCTTCCCGGCCAGGGCCAGGAGCCGGAGGCCCTGTTGGGCCAGGTCATTCAACACCTGGATCAGGCTGGTCCGGTCCCGGGCCGTGAGGGGGCGGCGGCTACCGTCCCAGTCGGTGATGGTGCTGCACAGGGGAATCAGGATATCGGGGGCCCCTTTCACCCAGCAGCGCCTCGCCCCCCCCGGAGAGGCATTGATGGTGCTCATGCGTTTGCGCACCGACTCAAAAGGGAAGACCTGGCCCCGGGGCTGCTGCTGCCGGATTTCCTCCCGGTCTCGCCCCACCTTGGCCGCCAGCACCAGGAGCGCGGCCTC
>JAHIKF010000159.1 GCA_018897875.1 Pseudomonadota bacterium
AGCCGGTCTACATTTACTCGAACATGACCGCACTGCACCGGGGAGTGATGAAGCAGCAGCGGCATTCGGAGTTTGTGCCTTTCGCCCGCCTGGGGGACGAAGACGAGATCACGCCGGCCTCTAAGCTCGTTATCGCCCCCACTACGAACCGCATCGTGAATTATTTCCGGGATGTTTACCTGTCTAAAGGGTGTGGCATCCCGGCGGACGGGGAGGTGCCCATGGTGGTGGCGGTGGACGGCAAAGTTTTCGGCTTCCTGATCTATTCCCGGATGCAGGGGGGCGGCGACGTGTATTTGTTGGCCGACTTTGTGGTCAATTCCACTCGTTACCGGCGCCTGGCCAAGCTCCTGCTCCTGGTAACCCAGACCCGGGAGGTGCGCCGGCTCCTGGAGGAAAAGTTCTTCCTGGAAATCCCCAAGTGCCGGACCATGGTGTTTACCGATAAGCCGGTGTCCATGAAGTACCGGGGCCTCTATGAACTGGCCCGGCGGGACCCGGGCAAGCTGGTTTACGAAACGGAGTTGGGCCTCCACGAGTTAAACGAGGTTATCCCCCTATGGCTGAAGAAATTCGAGAAGTCCTGAACCTGCTGAACGAGAAGCTGGCCAACTTCATGTTTTTACCTGAGGAAATCGAGAGCCTGGACGAGCTTCTCAAGGAGACGGCGGTGGCCTTCTCCGCGGACGTGGTTTATCTGGCGAACCTGGACACCTATGACGCCTTTTTCGACCTGGTGGTCAAGGTCAAGAAGAAGTGCGTGGTCAAGAATAGCGCCGCGGCTTTCCTGAAACTCCTGGAACTGGCCAGGATCGGCCTGAAGCAGATGATCCAGAGTGAGGCATCACAGGGCGCCACATCACAGCCCGGGGAGGTCCAAAGTGAGCTGGGATAACGCCCTCCTGATCCACCGGGCCGCCAAAAATTACCAGGGCGTGGCCCTCATGGTCCGGGACCCCATTCTCATGCTTTTGGCCGCGGCCTGGCCCAAGGTGAAGCGACAGCTTCCAGACCCCCCACCTCCAGTCAAGGAGGTGGACCTGGAGGCCCTCTGGGAGAAAACTAAGGTGGACTTCCAGGGGTGGGCTGAACTGGCTCAGGTGGACATTTGTCAGGTTATGGAGGGCTGGAAAGTTTTGATAGGTAACGGCGTCATCTTGCCAGACGGCACATTAAACCATCTGGCCGACAGCGTCTTAAAGAAAGAAGCGGCCGGTGAGATGCTCAAGCAGTTTGGAGTTAAGCCGGGAGAGGTGAAGAAGTGAATCCTGATCCCCATTACAACCCCAACTGCGACCTCTTCCTGGGGATAGACAAGGGCTTCCGCAACCCCAACGTCACCCTTTGGATCCAGCCCGACCGGAAGATGGAGCGGGTGATCGTGCTCTTTGCCCATTACCAGGTGCTCAGGACCCCGGACGAGAACGCCAAGATAGCACTGGAGATGCATAAGGCCCGGGGCTATGGCCAGCTTACCGGCGGCTGGGGCGACCCATCGGCCCCGGATATGCTGCGGGCCTATTCCCTGGCTTTCGGGGTAGAGATTGCCGGCCCTCGCCAATCGGTGGCCTGGGGCCATGAAGCAGTGAAGCAATGGCTCAAGACGGCCAGGATGACTAAGGCATCGAGTGGCCTGGTCTTCTCCCGGGAGTGCCCCCGGGACTTGCTGGTGGAGATGAGTCAATACGAAAAACATGAGCCGGGCAAGGGAGCACACCACGGGCCTGACGCCCTCCGGTATTTCTTTGCTGGCTGGCGAGGCGGACGATGACACTGTCCGAAACCCTACCCCTTGTGACGGAGATTCCGCCTATTTCCCGAGATCGCCAGAAGCGCATCCGGGAGATCCAGGATCTCTTTGATACAGGCTTAAAAGTTGCTGAAATTTCAAAACTTTATGGGATTTCAGAGCGAACTGTGCGACGTGACAAAGAAGACGGTAAAGCCTTCGACCGGGCGCTCTCCAAAGCTGTGGATCAGGCGGAAGTCCTGGGGCGTGAAATCAGGAGTTACGAGCAGGCGCTTAGGATGGAGTGGCGCCACTACCGAACGGCGACCAACCCTTTTGTGAAAATGGGCTGCATGAGGAACATTATCGCCCTGAAAGAGAAGTATATCAAATTCCTACAAGGAGCCGGTCTCATCGATAAGGTCGCAGACCAACTCAAGCTCATCGAGATCCCCTATGGGGAGAAACCTGTAAGAGAAGCTGTTCTCGAACTCGTAAAATTGATCAATGAGGCCGCGGCCAAAGACTCCGAGCCTAAAGAATGACCATACAACTGGCAGACATTGATCCGGGAGATTTAAAGCGCGGCCTCCTGGAACATTACCGGCGTGAAGGATTCGATGGCGCCGAGGAGCTGCTGAAATTCATCGAGGCCTACTGGAAACTCCGGGTGCCCCGGGCTCAGGTCTGCCCCGAGCACACTCCGCCAGCCGAATACATCGTGGACAGCTTTTTTGAGACGGTCCAGGATTCGGTGTGTTGGGCCAACCGGGGCGGCGGCAAGACCCTCCTGGGGGCCTTGTCCACCTGGCTGGATACGGTCTTTAAGATCGGTTGCGCCACGAAGATCCTGGGCGGCTCCCAGGAGCAAAGCAAACGGATGTACG
>JAHIKF010000160.1 GCA_018897875.1 Pseudomonadota bacterium
ATAGAAAATCCGGTTCCCAAGTAACGTTGGACCGGATTGCTCCCACCCAGAGGGTGGACAGCTATGTCCGCGCTGACAAAAAATAATTCTTGGGAAACCACTGAAGGGAAAAAATCAATTCCCCCAGTCAAGAGGCCTCATTGGACGACCACCTCCACGGCATCGCCCTGGCCGCCCGGTCCAACCACGGTGAGCCGGTGCCGTCCCCGGGATAAGTCCAGGGGCAGTTCATAGGGCGGGCCGGTGGCCGCGACTTCCCGGCCGTCTACGAACCAGCTGACGGCTTGGAGCGGGTCCCGGCACAGGGCTTTGGAAACCACCCGGATTACATCGGCGCCAGGCGCCAACAGAAACCGGTCTCCGGCCAGGGGGTAGCTGATACTGACCCTGAGGGGCAGGCCGGAGTCCCTATAGGTGTGGTGATCGCCGAGATGGGAAGGCGTTGGACGGCCGAGGACCAAGGGGTCGCCCCGGCGGCGGGGTTGGGCCGCGCCCTTCAAGTCGGCGGCCACCGGCCCCTGAAAGGTCTTCCCCAAGTCTGGATCAAAGCCGGCCAGGCGAAACCGGCCTTCGCCGCCGTGTTCGAAGCGCTGGTTGAGCCAACCGGCATAATTGGCGGGCATGCGGTGCCAGGGTTCCTGCGCCTGGTGATAGGCACAGAACGCCTGGGGTTCAGTGCCGGCCAGAAACAGCTCCTGGCGCCGGTGGGCGCAGCCCGGTCCGGGTTTTAATCCGGAGAAGGCGCAGACTTCGGCGCTGGCGACCCCTGGCGGCTTCCGGAATCCCGGCCGCGGACTCCCGGCAAACAGGGCTTCGGCCAGGTCGGCCACAATGGGGGCCGCGGCGCCGGCGCCGCTAAGATCCGCCGTGGGCCGGCCGTTGAAATTGCCCACCCAAACCGCCAGGGTATACTCCGGGGTATAGGCCACGGCCCACAAGTCCCGGAAGTGGGTGCTGGTCCCGGTCTTGATGGCCATGCGGTAAGGCGGATTCATGGCCGAGGCCCCGCCGAAGATGCGGACCCGGGCCATGGGGTCGCTCAAGATGTCGCTGATGATGAAGGCTGCCTGGGGAGAAAAAACCGGGGTCCCCTCTTCTTCGGGTGCATCCAGGGTAAACCGCAGGGGCGCGAATCTGCCGCGGTTGGCCAGACAGGCGTAAGCCGCGGCCAGTTGCAGCAGGCTGACTTCGGGGTTGCCCACCACCAGGCCCAGGCCGTAGTGCTCCGGGGTGAATTCCGGGCGGTTGATGAGGTGCAGCCCGGCCAGCGTGTCGTAATAAGTCTCCGTTCCCATCAGGTTGAGCAGGTGGACAGTGGAGAGGTTGAGGGAATTACCCAGGGCCTCCCGGAACGAAATGGGGCCGTGAGCCACGCGATCGAAGTTGGCCGGAATAAACTCGCCCCGGGGAGTGCGGTAGCGGCGTTCCACGTCTTCCAGCACCGAGGCGGGCGTGAACCCCTGGTCCAGGGCCTGGGCGTAGAGAAACGGCTTGAGGGTCGAGCCCGGCGAGCGCCAGGCGGCGGCGCCGTTGTTGAAGCCCTGGTCCCGGGGGCCATAGGCGCAGGAGCCCACCAGGGCTAACACTTCCCGGGCGCGGTTGGCGACGATCACCGCGGCCGCCTGGGAGGCGCCGGCTTTCAGGAGCCGAGGCCGGTGCGAGTTCACGATGGCCTGGGCCCGCCGCTGAAGCGGCAGATCCAGGGTGGTGCTGATCCGTTGGGAACCCGGAGCCGCGGGTTTCTCCCGGGCCAGAACCAGGTTGACAAAGTGCGGGGCTTCAAAGGGAAACGCCGGGGGGCGGGGACCGCGGCCCCGGAACCTGACGGGGTCTGACTGGAGGGCCTGGAGTTCCTGGGGGTTGAGATATCCCAGTTGCGCCATGCGGGAGAGAACCCAGCGCTGCCGCTCCAGGAGGCGTTCCCGGCGGGGGCCGTAGGGGTTCAAGGTCCCCGGGGCTTTGACCAGGGCGGCAAGAAGGGCGGCTTCACTTGCAGTTAACTGGGAGGCGGTTTTGCCGAAATAGGCCCAGGCCCCGGCCTCCACCCCCATGAGATTATTGCCCAGGGGCACCCGGTCGAGGTAGCGCCTTAGAATCTCGTCCTTGCTGAGGAGCAACTCCATCCTGAGGCTGCGCCAGACCTCCACCAGTTTGCGATAATAACTGCGGGGTCCGGGGTAGGTGAGCCGCGCCAGTTGCTGGGTGATGGTGGAAGCCCCGGACACGATGCGGCCGCGGCTGACGTTGCTCATGGCGGCCCGGAGGATGGCCAGGGGGTCGACGCCCGGATGGCGCCAGAACCTCTGGTCCTCCGCCGCCACAAAGGCCGCGGCCACCAGTTGGGGAACGGCGCTCTCGGGCAAGGTGACGAGCTTGCCCCCCCGGGCCTCGGGCGCCAGGCGCAAGACCCGGCCGGTCCGGTCCAGCACCAGGGGGCCGGACCGGGTTTCCAGGGTCTCCGGGTTGAGGCGGGAGACGGTCTCAAAATGCCAGGCCAGGCCGATCAGAGTAAGCAGGGCCGCAGCCAGGCACCAGGCGAGACGGCCCCTTGGCAGCCTATTCAGCATCAGCGCCCCTTGACTATCAGTTCTCCCTGGGGGGAGAAGCCGTTCACCCCGGGCGAATACATGGCCGCCACCCGGGTGGCGGGGGCGATAAACTTGCCCTCGCACACGGCCCGGCAGTAATACTCGAACTTCTGGGAGCCGGAGTAGACCTGGTCCCTAAAGGCCAGCACCCGGTCGTTACGGATTTCGAAATAATTGGGACGGAACCGAACGGTCCCATCCGACGTGACGTAATCGAAGTCGTCGTAGCGCTCCGGTTCGTCCTCCGGGATAGGTTCCTCGGTCTTGAAGGCGGTGTTGAGGGCCATCAGCCCCGCGGGCAGGGGGTCGTCCAACACCACGTACCGCTGCCCCTTGCCGGTGACCTCCAGGAAGACCGTGACTTTCACCAGGTCGCCCACCTTAATAACGTCCGAGCCATCGGTGTTCTTGATGACCCGGCGGACCTTGAAGCCGTTGGCGGCCCCGGCCGCGGCGATATCCAGCCGGGGGGCGGTCAATTCCAGCTTGTAGAGCCAGGTTTTGCCGGCCTGGCCGGAAACGTTGACCACCGGGTTCTTGAGCAAGGCTCCTGGGTCCAGGCCCACGGTGCGGAAGCCCTTGGGGTCCAGTTTGAGGCGCTGGGGCGCGGGACCATTGGGCTGGCTGACCACAATCTCCACCGGTTTGGCCCCAAAGCTCGCGTCCTTGAAGTAGCTGCCCAGGGCCAGCAGGGCCCAGCCGGTATCGGCCGTGGAGGTCCAGATGCCCTGACTGTCCAGACCCCCCAGGAGGATCAGCGCCTCCTCCTGGGTGAGGCGGTCCCCGGGCAGAATAGCCTGGGCCGCCAGGAGGGCCAGAGCCGGGGTGCGGAAACGGCTCTGAAAATCATCGGCATCGTCAGTGACCGCCTCGGCTTTGCCGCCCAACAGCGGTTTGAGCTCGGCCTGGAGTTCCTTCAGGGGCTGCAGCTCCGCTTGCCTGGCCGCTAACAGCAGGAGGATTTTGCTCTCCCGGTGCATCCGGGGAAATTGCCTTCGGGCTAGATTGAAGGTGTCGCGGTCCAGGGTCTGGTTCAGGGCCAGGGCATAGGCGGCAAAGGCCTTGACCGCGGGGGAGCGTTTCTCCTCCTGGATCTGGGTTTTCAAGTAGACTGCGGTCTGGCGCAGGGCATCTTCGGGCACCGTGAGTCCATGGTTGAGGGCCAGGCTCAAGGCGGCAGCGGCGTAGATCGAGCCCCAGACGTGGGGTTCCCGCTGCCCCGGCCAGTAGGCAAAGCCCCCGGAGTCGGTCTGGAGGCTCAGGATGCGCTGCACCCCGCGGTTCAGATATTGGTCCGTTTCGGGCAGGCTCACCCCGGACACCAGCCCTTTCTGAATAACCCCCCGGAGGGCTGCCAGGGCCAGAACCCCGGAACTGGTCTGTTCCACGCACCCATAGGGGTAATTGAGCAGGTAGTGAATCGCCTCGGTCATCCGCAAAAAGGGCGATCCGGCCACAGTCAGGACGGCCTTGACCTCCTCGGGGTTAATCGGCTCGGAGGGCTTCCCGGTCAGGTAAGCGGGGAGCGGAACTTTGATCTCCGTGGTCCCGGCCAGGGAACCGAACCACACCTGGGTGTCCCGGACCTGGCCGGAGTTGATGCGCAGCTTCAGTTCCACCGCGTCGGTCCGCGCCTGAAATTGGCCGGCAAAACGGGCCCCGGCCAGCCCGCTGGCGGCAGCCTGACCAGTGACTTCGAGTTTCAAACTGTCTTTGGGCTTGAGCTGGTCCTTTGGTTCCGCGGCGATGAGAAACAGCCCCCCATCCCCGACGGCACTGAATTTCACCGGCCCGGTTTCGCCGGTGGCGTTAAACGCGGCCACCTGGAACTTAAATTGATCCCCCCGGGTGAAAAACCCTGGCAGACCGGGCTCCAGGTAAAAGTCCTTGGTAGCCAGCAAGGGACGCTGGACGCTGGCAAAGCGGCTGGACCGGTCCAGGACCACGGTATAAATCCGGTAGGTGGTCATATTGTCGGGCAGGGTGAAGGTAACCTGGGCGTGTCCCTGGGCGTCGGTGCGCACGTTGGCGTTGAAATAGGCCACCGCCTCGAAGCGCCGCCTGAGCTTGGACATAACCTCTTCGCTCAGACCGCCGCCGCCGGTTAAGGGCTCGTTCTTGGAAAGATAGAAGGGAGTCTGGTGAACCAGTAATGAACGCAGTTCCCCGGTAAACACCTCCAGGGGGCGGTCAAACCGGGTCAGGGACTCCAGGGTGGGGGTCTTGAACCCGGTAAGGGCCAGGACGGCTTCATCCACCACCGCCACGGCCATTTCCGCTTCCACCCCGCCGCCCTTGGCCGCGAGGACGGTGAAGTCCAGGGTTATCTTGGACCCGGGCTCGGCCTTGAGGTCCTTGACAGCCGGGCTGATCTTGACCTGGAGGCCTTCGACTTCGTGTCGCACCGGCAGGTTAAGGGTGCCCCAGTAAAAACTGGGAGCCTGGGTATCGTAGTGGCCGGCGTACACCGGGAATTCCCCCCGGGGCGTCAGGCCCAGGACCGAGACGTACAGATTGGGGGCATATTCGGCCTGGATGGGAACTTCCAGGTTGTCGACGTCCGATTTCGGGGTGATCACCTGGTACTTCAGCACGCCTTCCTGTTCCAGGGTGACCAGGTAGCGGGACACCGGGCTTCGGGGCCGGGCCGTGAGTCTGGCCGTTTCCCCCGGTTTATACGCCGGCTGGTCTGCGGACAGAGCCAGGGGCAGGTACGGCAACTCCCGGTTCTCGTAGGCGTAGCTTTCGCCGATCACCTCAAAGGCCGTGGCTGAAGCGAAACTATGGCCGGCGTCGTCTTTGTAGGTAAAGGATAGGAGGTAGCCGCCGCCCCAGGCGAAGGCGAAACGGAAGGTGGCCGTGCCTTTCTCCAGGGTGAGGTCGCTGGCTATGGTCTTGCGCCAGATATCCTCCCCGTCCCAATAGAGGTCGCCCTGCTCGTTGCGCTTGGCTACGTAGACCCAGGATTTTTGCAGGATCTCCGCCTGGATGGCGCCCCGGTCGATGCGCTTGCCGTCCGGCTTGGCCAGCATAACCGTGAGGACCTGCTCCTCATCGGCCCGAGCCGCCTCCGGGTGGCGGCTGATGCCCACCAACAAGTCCGGCGTCACCTGAAAAGCCTTGGTTTCCGATGCGGCCCGGCCATCGAAGTCCACCACGGTGGCCACCACGGAGAGGCCTTGCTGCCCGTTCATGACCTTGCGATCCAGGGGAAACTCCAGTTCCGCCCTCCCCTTCTCATCCAGAATGGTCTGGCCGCTCTCGATCAACGGACCCGGATCTTCGCTGCCGTAACCGAAGGTGAAGTTGTCATATCCCGGCACCTGATAGCTGGTCTTGGATTGAAAAATCTTCCAGCGCACCTGGCCGTGTTTGACCTGCCCCCCAGCGTAATAGGAGCCGCTGAGGCTAATCCGGACAAAGGGAGCCTGCTGATCCCCCCGATTGACGTAACCCGTCAGGGGCCGGGTAGTCTGCTTAAAGTCGACGGACACGAAGTGCCGGGGCGGCTTGAACTCCTGCAGCTGAAAGGTGGCGCTCACCTGGTTTTTGGGGGCGGCCTCATCCCCTCCCCGGCGGCCCCGGCGGCCCCTACCGGAAGTGGCCGATTCCGCCGGAGGTTCCGGGCCATAGGTCATGTTCAGGGTATAGGTCCCCAGGGGCCAGTAACTCTGGGTGACGATTTCCCCGGCCGCGGTGCCAAAATCCGACGTCCGGCCCTCTTGGGTAAAGACCTGCTCGCCCTTGGGGCTGATGACCTCGAAAAAGCAGACCTCGTCCTTGGGCGGAAAAATGCGGCCGTTGCCATATTCCCGGACCGTGCCTTTGTAAAAGACCTTTTCGCCGGGTCGGTAGACGCCCCGTTCCGTGAACACGTTGCCCTTGAGGTTGCGGATTTTCTCGCCGGCCTTCACCTGCCAAATTCCCTGGGGCTTGAGGTTGCCCTGGGGCGTCACCTGGATGAAGGCAACGTCGTCGGCGGTCCCGGCCATCAACAGCACCAGGTCGTCCTGGTTCACCACCCGCTTCACCGGCTGCAAGTTTTTGGGGTTCTTGAGGGAAAACCCTGCCAGTTCATGGGGTTCGAAGAGCAGCACCCCGTCAGCGTTGGTGCGTCCCAGGAAGAAGACCTCCATGTCCCGGGTGAACCCGATGACCCGGGCCTCGGCCACGGGAGTCCCAGCCTTGAGCGAGGTGACCCAGAGGAGCAGGTTTTGTTGGCCGCGTTTATAGGTCAGGCCGAGATTGGTGATTTCAAATACCCGGGGCGGTGTAGCCGCGAGGCTGCCGGCCTCGTTGTCTTGCACCCGGATGAGTTCCAGGGCGCCGGTCTCCTTGCCCTGGCGAAAGCTCAGCGGCAGAGTGACCGCCCAGGACTTGTTCTTTTCGCCCGCGGCGGGAAAAAGTTGCTTCTCAGCCAAAGGCGGGGTGACAAAGCCGGCCAGATCCTTATGCGAGGCGACGAAGGGTTTGAGCCCTTCGGATGCGGTCTTTAATTCATCGAGGCTGCGGTCCCAGTCGGCCGGGGACTTCTCCACCGCCAGGGCCAGGGGCAGCAGGAGCGGCGGCACCCGGATGCCTTCAAATCTCAGGTTGTTGACATTCTGGGCCCGGACGTGCAGCAACTGCCGGCTGTCCCGTTCGATGACGCTTTGGGGCCCGACGAATTCCACCTTGGGGGGCCGGTCGGTCATAAAAAAGGAGTTGACCGTTTGGTGGTAGGTCTTTTGCCCTACCCGCAGGGTTTCAGGCAGGGTGAGGAGATAGCCGGTGCCGTACCGGAAAGCCCCGCGGAGCCTCAGAACCCCTTTGGAGTCGAGCTTAGTGCGGTTCCAGTCGATCTTGACCCGGGGCAGCAGCCGCAGATTGCCCTGAAGATTTTCAAGCAAGAGGGGTTGGCTGAAAAAGACCCTGACCTCCTCGGCCCCGGCGTCCGGTTCGATCTTGACGATAGTGAAGTGTTGCTTGGGGTTGAACCCGTCTTTGGCGGTGGACTTGGGCCGCTCCTTAGCCGCGGCCAGACCCGCGGCCGCCAACAGAGCCAGCACCACCCCCAAGATCAACAAATGAGCCAGTTGCCGGGCGCCGGCGCCGGCCCCCCGAGACGATTGCGGGAACATTTTGCTTGAAAAGCTCATGGTTTACCCCTTCCTGCTCAGGTGAATAACCGTGAAAAGAGGACCCTACGCCTTCACTCCCAGGTTCACACCGACCATCGTCACCCAGGGGATGCCGGAAATTATCGGCCTAACTGACGCAATTCACTTACATATTATCAAGTTCCGGACTTGCCGCCCCCGCATGTAATTATAGCATGAAAAACCGCTCGAGCCGGCTAAAATATGAAAGATGCGATGACCGGAGGCGGCGCCAGGCGGATTAAGATTTTACCCGACTGAGGGAAAGGCAGGGGAATCCTTTACGAGGAAAGGGGGATGGCGATGAAGAATGAAAGCGGGGCCCGCCGCGACGGGCCCCGGAGTGGGTAGGTTTAAGGCTGAGAAGGCGGCTCTATTTCGCCAGCTCGAACTTGCCGCCCTTGACCGCGATGATGACCATGGAATCAGGACCCAGGCCGTTGTGGTCCTCGGGGCTCAGGGTATAGATCCCGGACACCCCCACATAGCCCTTGGTCCCCTCGATGGCGGCGCGCAGGGCCTTGGGGTCGGTGCCCGCCTTCCGCATGGCGTCGGCCACAATGGTGATGGCGTCCCAGGCGTAGCCCGAGTGGGTGTTGAGGAGGAACTGCTTGTCGTAATGGTAGACGTCCGTGTAGAGGTTGGTGAAGTTCTGAATGACCTTCTTCTGGGGGTCGTTATCCGGCAACTGGTTCGCCACCATCAATTTCGTAGACGGCATGCGGTCGCCTTCGGAGGCCTTGCCGGCCAGTTCGATGTACTTGGGGTCAGGCAGACCGTGGCATTGGAACAGGGGCAGTTTGAGGCCCAGCTGGGCCTTGTTCTTGGATACGATGGCCCCGGCCGGCCCGATGGTCCAACAGATGATCCCCTGAGGCTTGGCGTTCTTGATCTTGGTGAGCTGGGCGGTCATGTCGGTGTCCTTGGGGCCGAAGGACTCCTTGGCCACAAAGGTGATACCGTAATCCGGGGCCATTTTCTCCAGCCACATGGCCCCGTCTTTGCCGAAGCTGTCCGAAGCGTAGAGCAGCCCCAGCTTGGTGATTTTCTTCTCCTTCAGGTAGGTGAACAGCGCCTTCACCGCCACGGAGGAGCGTTGGGGGGATTTGAACACATTGGTGAAGGGGCCGAATTTCCCGCCCATGATCACCGGGTCGCCGCCCACGCACATAAAGGTGGGGACTCCGGCTTCCTCGACAATCTTCTTGACCTGCATCCCCGCGCCCGTGGTGGTGGGCCCGATGATGGCCGCCACCTTGTCGGAGTGGATGAATTTCTTGGCGATGGTGGCGGCCTTGGCCGGGTCGCTTTCGGTGTCGCCGATAATCAGTTCCAGGGGCCTGCCGTTGATGCCGCCCGCCTTATTGATCTCGGCCACGGCCATCTCCGCCACCAGCTTGGTGGGGGTGCCGATATGGGCCGCCGGCCCCGACAGGGCGAACATGGCCCCTATCTTGATGGGTTGTTTCTGGTCCGCAGCCTGGGCACCGCCCGCCACGAGCATTACCATGGCCGCGGCCACGAGAACCCTTGACAGTAATCGGATCATAATGTCTTCCCTCCTCAGAAAATGTGCCATCATTGATGGTCTAGTTTAGGCCATGATGTCAACTCAAAAATCGCCTTTGGTGAAATTATTGTCTCAAGTTCGAGGCCCGGACCCGGGGGAGGTCCGGTCCGAGGCCGTCCGGATACCGGCCTCAAGGCGCCAGGAACCGGAAGATTATCTGCTGATTGCGCAGGGCATAAATTGCCGACTTGATGGAGAGATTTTGCACCTGGAGATATTGGTCTCTGGACTCACGTTCGGCTGCGTCACCCGCGTCTGTCTGTCCCTTGGCTCTCAGCTCCGCGGCTTCCTTCTTCTTGGCGGCGGCGGTCTTTAGCAACTCATCCGCCTTGGTCTGGGCCTCGGTAGCCAATTTTTGGTTGATGGCCAACTGCTGGCTTTCTTGGGAGGAAAGCTCTCGCTCCGCCAGTTTGGCAGCGCTGTCCTTCTGAAAGCGCGTAAATAATTCATTGGACTTTTTCACCAGGGACAGGGCCGAGGAAAGATTTCCGGCCGTTAATTGCTGCTCCGCCTGTTCCAGGTGCGCCACCGCCTGGAGGTAAGGGTTAGCAGGTCCAGGTGCAGTGGGGGTGGCGGTTTGGGCCCAGCCGGCGCCCACCAGGGATAGGGCCAGGGCCAGGGACAGCAGGCAGACGCCGTAGTTGCGGCGGGATACGTACATGATCACAAGTCACCTCAATGAGATTTCGGTTGGTCTTACCGCCCGGCCCGACAAGTCCCGGCGGCGCACACCCGACCGTGCCCGGCAAAGATTCCCGCCGGACCTTACGTGGCTCTTTTAAAAAATATTCTCCTTCACTATAGAGGAATTTACCCTGACAGATCAAGCTTAAAGTGGATTTTATTCCCTGAGGCCGGTTAAACTGCGCATTAATAGAGGCACTTGCAAAATTCATCTTACGCTTATTGCCTTAGCTCCGAAAAGGTAACGGTTTGAGCATTAAGACACGCAGTGATCATCCGGTTAAACATTTGGGGTTCCCAGAAGCGTCGATTAAAGCGGTAACAAAATTCCGCCAGATAACGGGGCAGGTGCTTG
>JAHIKF010000161.1 GCA_018897875.1 Pseudomonadota bacterium
ACGCAGGTCCCCCCCTACAAAAATTGTCCAATGAGCGCTAATCGGTATCAGGAAGAGGAGACCGCTGGGGCGGGAGGCTGCTGGAGAGGGCCGGGCTTACCCCGAAAACGCGCCGCCCCGGGTTCCCAGGAAGGTGTGCAGGCTCTGGACTACGGGGGAGGCCGGGTCGGCCGGAAGGTCCCAGAGCACAATCAGCATGGCCCCCATGACCCCATCTCCCCAGGAGCAGCTGCATTTAACCGTGGGTGCTAAGCGCGGCGCCCCCAAGATTTCCGTGAGCCGGGCGATGAATTCCCGTCCCTGGGTGGAGGCTGGCACGTTTAACGAGGCCTGGTCGGGGTAGAGGGTGAGGGAGAATTCCACTTCGCCGTCGGTCTCGGCATGATCGTCCCGGCGGGCGCGGCCTTCCACCATAGCCACCTTGCGGCGCTGTTCCTGGTTATCGATGGCTATGTGCCACTCTTGAGACAACAATTCACCCTTATTCCCTCAGCCCGGCTAGCGGCCAAACCCGGCGCACCGGTCTATGGTTATGCTTCATAAATTGTATGGCAATTATTTTGCCCGGACCTCCTGAAAGCCCTTTTAAAGTCCCCCTTTCCTAAAGGGGGATTTAGGGGGATTATCAAACGGTTATGTAATCCCCCCTGCCCCCCTTTAGAAAAGGGGGGTAAAATACTGGCCGTTATTGTGGCTTTTTTCTTAATAGAAAAGCCATCTGAATTATGAAGCGTCACACTATGCGCCGGGCGTTTGCCGATTTCCCGGCGTCTGTTCCGAAAAGTCTTGGTGGCACCGGTATCTTACCGGTGCGGGTGCACAGGTTGAAAACCTGTGCCACCAAAGTTTAATGTAGGGTGCGTACTACGCACCATCAATCCATTTGAGTGGCGGGCGTGGACGCCCGCCCTACCTTACTTTTCATAATTTACGGGTGGGCCAAAGGCCCATGAGCAACTGCCGTCATCTTTCCAAGAAGAACATCCGCCGCCAGAGGTTCTTGCCCGCTAAGGCGTGCAGGGTGACCGCCCCCACGTGGATGGCGAGAAATGCGAGGATGAGCCACAGGCCGAGTTCGTGCATTTCCTTGATGGCGTGGACGACTCCCCCGGCCTTGTGCCCCGGATAGAGCCAGAGGGCCATCAAGCTGCCGGTCAGCGCCATCCAGGCAAAGACCGCCAAGCCGAAGGTCTGGACCACTCCGGCCAACCCCTGATGCGAGGCCCGCTCCGGAAGCCTCAGCCTCAGGAGGGACAGACAATCTTCCCCGGCCAGCTTGAGCCGTTCCGGGGTATAGGGCAGCCACTGGCTGAACCGGGTCTCCCGGGGGCCATAAAACCCGTGCCAGATCCGCCAGGCCATGAAAAAGCTCAGGGTCAGGCCCAGCCATTTGTGGACACTGAATCCCAGGTGGTGGCCCCGTTTGTAGTCGCCGGCCCACAGGCCCGCTATCAGGGCCAGGATGCCGAACACCGTTAAACCTAAATGGATGAACCTGGTGAGGTCATCCAGGTCGTTGGTCTCTATGGGTTGTGGCGTCTCAGTCATAGGCGATCTCCTGCTTAACGAAGGCCGAGCCCGCAACGGTGACTGCACGGGTGGCGCATCATGAACCCGCCGGGGGCCAGGTTAGACCAGCTCTTTTAACCGGGCGGCAAAGCCCGGGAGTTGCAAGGCCTCGTCCACCCTTCCTAACCCCATCAGGGCAAAGCCTTTCCCCATATTAGCTTCCAACAGGTCCGGGGCCACCTTGAGGATCCGGTCAAAAATCTCCAGGGCCTCGTCATAGTGCGACAGCTCGGTCAGGGTGGTGGCTTTATAGACCAGGGCTTCCACGTTGGCCGGGTCCAGCATCAAGGCCATGTTGTAGCATTCCAGGGCCTTTTCCGGGCGGCCGGCCTCGCTCAGCATCCGGGCCGCGTCCAGGTACGGCTGGCGGGGGTCTTCCTCCACTCCCTTCCGGGTTTCGATATAGGCGTTGAGCACGTGGTCGCCGCCGTCCGAGAAGGCCGGCATGCCGTGCCCGGGGAGAAGGAAATCCACCGCGTAGGGCACCAAACGGGCTAAAGAGGCCACCTGTTGCTCCATATTGCCCAACTGCTTGTCTGCGTCCGCCAAAATGTTCTCCGTGGCACTGCTGGGGAACAGCGTATCGCCGGAGAACAGGATACGGTTGTGATGCTCATAGAGGCAGATGTCACCCTTGGTATGGCCAGGGGTGGGGATGACCTCCAGGAGATGGGGCCCCACCTGGATGCGCTCGCCGCCCCGCAACATCACCACCTGGTCGATGCGGCCGGATTTTTCCATGATTTGCATGAAGGGGACGTTGCGAAAATTGATATACGGCAGGGTGTCCATGTGGCCGTAGACCTTGGGCTTGGACCAGTCGAAGAGCTCCCCCATCCCCCCCACGTGATCGAAGTGACAGTGGGTAATGAAGACTTGTTCCAGGAGGGATATATCGAATTCCTGGCTCAACTCGTGGAGCATGCCGTAATAGTTGCCGGTGTCGATAAGCGTGCGACCCTCGTTCAAGACGTAGACATTGCAGCTCATGCCGGCTTCTTCCACCCACCAGATACCTTCAAGCCTTGGGTCATATTCTCCGAGATGGATCATTGCTCCTCCGATGCTTTTCTCTCTCACGCAAAGACAACCTAGGTAACCGCTGCCCTCGGCTGTTCTTTACCCGATATCCGTGGTGGGGGGTGCCCACCTCTTATTTTGGCCGTCGTTGCCAATCGTTGGTTTTTGCTGAAAGCTGATCGCTGATAGCTATTTTTCCAGGGATTGGCCCACAATCTCTTCCAGGCGCCGGAGCATGGCCGGGCGCCCGTCGGCCGGGAAGCGCCATTCCACCAACAACAAGGCGCCTTCTTCCTCATCCTGGCGGCCGCCCACCTGAGTCCGGGGCGGCTCTTCCGAAGCGCCCAACTGCTCGAACAGGTAGTCCAGCAGGCGCTCGCCGTCAAAGTCCCGACTCACTTCCAGGGAAAGATGAGTGGGGCCCATCACGGCATAAAAGTAGAGTTCATCGTGATAAGGCCGCTCATAGGGTGGGGAGACGTTGCCTTCCAGAATGAGACGGCGAGGGCGGGCTTCCACCTGCAGAATGGTAAATTTCCAGTCTTTATGGACATTTGCCGTCGTTGACATCTTTTGAATTATACCCGCTTTGGGGCCGGATGTCAAACCGGGCCGGGACTATAAATCTCAGGGTAAATCTTGATTATTACCGATAAAGTCCGGCTCCAGGTAACGAAGCCGGCGGAGAATCGACGCATACCTCCTGCACTCCCCTGAATACCATGTTCGTCTTGTAGGGGCGGGTTTTAAACCCGCCCCTACACGTGATATCAATAGGTTATCTGATTGGTTGGTTTCATTTCAAAGCGCACATGGTATAAGATACGCCCCGGTCGAGTTTTGACCGCGGCTGGTTATCCCAACCGGCACAGGCGACGAAAGTTGTCCCCCAGGATGCCCCGGGTCTGGGCCTCAGGCAGGTTGAGGCGGAGGATTTTGTCCAACTCGGCCGCGGGGGTGCCGAAGGGGTAGTCGCTGCCGAACAGCAGACGATCGGTGCCGAAGCGCCGGATGAAGTCCTTGATCTCCGGTAGCGCCGCCACGCCGGTGTCGGCATAGACCTGGGGGCGGCGCCACACCCCGGCCCGGTCCAGGGCCACGTAGCCGCCACTTAACCCCCCCAGGTGGGGGATGATCACCGGCAGGTCCGGGGCCAGTTCCTCCAGGAAGAACCGGGTGTTTTCCAGCGACTCTTCCAGGAGGATGGGCAGCTGCCGCTCCCGCACCACCTGCAAAAACTCCCGGCAGCGGGGGTCGCCGTAGCGGTATTCGGGCTCATCAGGGTGCCGGTGCCATTTGATGGCCACGTACTCCGGACCAAGGTCTTCCCAAGCGAAGTCGTTCCACACAAAAAAGTAAGGGTAAGTGGCGATCTCCGGGTCCTTGAGGTCCAGGAGGTACTGGTGCGCCCGGCGGCGGCAGGTCTGCCAGGCGGGCGTGTCGGTAAAGCCGGGGTCGTAGCGGTCGTAAATGTCCTCCACCGGCGCAATCAGCGCCGCGCCGCGGATGCCTGATTCCAGCAGCAGGGGCCGGATGCGGTCCCAACCCCAGTTCACGTGCTCCACCCCGGTGTGGAGATGGCAGTCGATGATATGATAGGTTTTCATTGGCAAAACTTATTGGCTTTAATAATCATTGTCTGCATATTCTTGGCCGAACCATTCGTCTGTCTCATCTGATCTATCATAATCAGTCTCCATACCGGATAGATTCAATTCTTGCCAATCTTGCAAATATAGGTCACATATATCGCACTTAAACGAAATAGCGGAGAATGTTAATATAGGAGTTGCGCCACCGTCCTCATCTGGGTCAAATGATAATTCAGTATCTCCTTCGAGAATACCCTCACTGCCACATATTGGACATATGGTTATATAGTATTCCCAGCCATTTATTGATACATAATTTTTTTCTGGCAAAAGTTGACGTGATTTTAATTTAGCCTTTTCGATAATTTTTCTGACCCGTTCAACTCTTTCTTCCGCAAATTTATCTAAAAAATAATTATCTTTATCACTAAGATTATAATACTGAAAGTGAACAATCTTATATTCCTTCAATAATTTACAAATTTGTAATGCAACAAAGGCTGTTCTGTCTAATTCATATTTTTGAAAGTTCGGTAATGCCAAATGGACACTTGCATTTCTGCATTTAGAGAGAAACTTTAAATGAGGTTGGAGTGATTGCTTTAAATCTGGTCTTAAAATATATAAACAAGAAATGCATTCATCTAATTCAATTGTTTTATAAGAAAATGAACGGAGGTCAATATCATACTTACGCCATTCAAATCTCTTTGGCATGACAATTGGATTAGACAATAATGTTCGCAACTCTAATGGTAAATCTGTTCTAAAAACAAGCAATAAACTCTGATGGGCAATTAGTGATTTCAGCATTAGTTCTACTGAAATTGCTAAATTGCCAATTGAAACTTGCAGATTAGCATAATAAGAATGAGTTTGGTTATGAAATAAATTAAGGCCGGAGCGAAGATAATCTATTGCTGCTCTTGAAAGGTTATCAACATAATAATTTTTAATTGTTGTGACATAATCTTCCATAAAATAATTATTCCTCTATATTCATCATAAAATATTTATTAAGCAACCCTAACAGGTGAGGTGCAACGCCGCCGCCAGGCGCCGCGTCCCGCTTAAGTCGTTGATGACCCGGCAGGCCTCCCGGGTGGGGTGGGCCAGCAGCTCCACCCCCCGGTCCTGGAGGTAAGCCGCCAGGGCCGGGTCCACCTGCATTTTCCCGGGCTCGCCCTGGCCCACTACCAGCACCTGGGGGTTGGCGGCCAGGGCCTCGGCCACGTCGTCCAGTTGCAGCAGGTGGCCCTCCTGGCGCCACCAGTCGCCTTTGATCCGGCCCGGCCAGATCAGGACGTCGTTTCTGAAGGTCTGCCCCTCAATCACGATGATCCCAAATTCGTAACGGTCAATATGCATACGTCCCTCATTTATCCCGGTTTTACGCCAGTTGCGGTATCAAGTCTGTTCATAAATAAATGCCTGCCCCGGCGTTTTTCCCTAAAACCTAAAACCTAAAACCGCATTAAAACCGGCCGCCGCCGCGGTAGATGTCAAAATAGGGCGGTGTGTACCAGTACTCCAGTTCGGGAGGATACCACTCCCGGGGCACGGGGTAGTAGAATTTTTCCCAGGTAGGGGGTTCCAGAAAAGTGACCTGCCGGGCCTTCAAGAGCAGCCAGCCGTCCTTCTGGCCCACCACTACCCCGGCCACCACCACCTTGCTCTTAGGGACGTACTTGTTGGAGTTCAGCCACTGGTCGCTCTCCACCAGGAAGGTACCCCCGGAGGCAGCGCCCACCGGGTAGAACCGGTCGTCCAGTTGCCGCTGGTCCACCGTCAGCAGGCTGCCCTGCTCCCAGGGGGTCACGCTCATGACCTCGCCCCCCAGGATCGTAAGCCGGCCCCTATACTTATCCGGTCGCGCCGATAGTTCCGCAAAACTCACCCGGGGGCCGGCCTCCTGTTGCAGGCTGGTTTCGATGGCCGGAACGCAGCCCACCGCCAGGATGAGCCCAAAGAGGAGCGGCAGGCTCCATGACCTGGGCATCTTCTTCTCCTTCCTGCCGCGGCCGGTGTGTCTCTGCCGGCCTGAAGGCCTTACTCTTCATATTAACCCAATTGGCCGGCGATGGCCAGTAGGTGCCGGTTGCTTGTGGGCGGCGGTTGAGGCGCAGGGTTATAGCGTTTGCCATAAATCTCTTCCAGTTGCCCGTTCTTAAATCCCCCTTTTCCAAAGGGGGACTTTAATAGCTATTCCTTATATTTCCCCCCCTTTTTTAAAGGGGGGTAGGGGGGATTAGAATGATTACGCTATCGGAAAATACTTTTAGCATTCGCTATAAGTCGCTTTTCCCGACTACTGCCTGCTGTTGGCCGGAATCAGCGGATATGCTAAAGTTATGGCATGCAGGAGAAACGCGACAGGGTGGAGGAGTCGGCCCGGGTGTGCCTGGAACGGGTGGCCATTGTCCTCTTTAAGCCCCGGCTGGCCGAGAACATCGGCGCGGTGGCCCGGGCCGCCTGCAACATGGGGATCAACCGCCTGGTGGCGGTTTCGCCCCTGGACCTGGACCGGGACCGCATGGCCATGATGGCCACCGGCCCGGCGGAGAGACTCCTGGACCGGATGGAGGTCCACGACGATCTGGCCCAGGCCCTCAAGCCTTTTCAGTATATCGTGGGTACCACTGCCCGGCTCGGGGGCGTCCGCAACAACTATCTCTCTCCCCGGGAGATGGCCGCCCGGCTGGTTTCCATTTCCGCCGCCAACGACGTCGCCCTGCTCTTCGGGCCGGAAAACTGGGGCCTGACCAACGACGAGTTGCCCTTCTGCCACGCCCTGGTCACCATCCCCACCGGGGAGTGCTCCTCCCTGAACCTGGCCCAGGCGGTCATGGTCATGGCCTATGAGCTTTTTACCGCCAAGAGCGCCAAACCGCACCCCACCCCCCGCCTGGCCAACTCCCGGGAGCTGGAATCCATGTACGCCATGCTCCAGGCGACCCTGGTCAAGATCAACTTCATCAGCCATCAGAACCCGGAGCACTGGATGTTCAACGTCCGCCGGCTCTTCTCCCGCCACGGCCTCCGGGCCCGGGAGGCCCAGGTGATCAAGGGCATCTGCCGCCAGATCGACTGGTACGTGGGCAAGAGGCTGGAAGCCAAGCAAAAATAGCCACAACTAAGGCTTATAGTACATCAACTGCCGGGCGTATGGGGCCACGGCCTCTTCCAGGCGGTGCGCCTCCTCCGGGGTCATGGGCACGAAATCCCGCACCGCCGCGGCCAGGTGCGCCACCTGCGCGGCGGAGTCCGCCCCCACCACCGCCAGGGTGACGGACTGGCTCAAAGCATAAGCCAGCAACTCCCTGACGAGCTGGTCGGGTTCTTCCGACATCTGCGGCAGCTGTCCCCGGCACAGCGTTTTCATGGCAATGACCCCCATGCCCTTGGCCATGGCCTCCTGGGCCAGGGGCAGAAAACTGGCCTGCTGCGGCTCCGCCGGGTTCACCGGCAGGAGCACGGTGTCAAACTCGTAGAGCGTCAAGGCCCGGCGCAGGACTTCCGGGTCGTGGTGGCCGGTGACGCCGATGAACCGCACCCAGCCCCGGTCCCGGGCATGGTGGCAGGCCTCCAGCGCCCCGCCGGAGACGCCCAGGGCCTCGACTTCGTCCATGGTCCGGAGATCGTGCACCTGCCACAGGTCCAGGTAATCCGTCTCGAGATTCTTCAGCGTGATGCTGAGGTGGGCCATGGCCTCCTTAAAGGTGCGCCCGTGGGATTTACTGGTGAGGAAGATCTGGTCCCGGTGGCCTTTGAGGCCGCGGCCCAGGTAGACCTCGCTGCCGGAGTAGGCCCGGGCGGTCTCGAAGTAATTGATGCCGGCTGCCAGGGCCGCCTCAATGACGGCCTGGGCCTGGCGGTCGTGGCCGAAGGTCCGCAACACGCCTTCGCCTCCCAGGCCCAACCTGGTGGCGGAGTGCCCGGTGCGCCCCAGGGCTTTTTGGGGTAAACTCATAGCCATTCTCCTTCCCGACGTAGGGTGCGTCCTACGCACCATTGGCTTAAGCTCGCGGCGGGCACGGAGGCCCGCCCCACCAACTTTGCATCGTTTCGGGTGTTCCAGCGGAACATGGATTACCGATTAATACCAATTTGCAAACAAACGACAATTTTATTGTAGGGGCGGACCCATGTGTCCGCCCTGAATTAAGGGCGCACACGCGGGTGCGCCCCTACAGTTCCGTATTTTTTGATTGCGACTCGGTATAAGAACCAGCCTGAAAAACCCGGATCACGAAAACGTTGCCGCCCCCTGTGGTCCGCCGTTTAAGGCTGCACTCACCTGCCTTGACAGCGCCAGGCTGGCTGTTATCCTAAAGATAAGATGTCTGCAACCGTTGTAAAGCCCGATTCGCCTTATCCGGCCCTGGCCGCGGCCCTGGCCCGTATCCCCACGGGCAGCGGCGTTTATCTGTTCAGGGACCCCGGCGGCCGGGTGCTCTATATCGGCAAAGCCGTGAACCTGAAGCACCGCCTGGCCTCCTACCTCAAGACCCCGGAGAAGCACGACCCCAAGACCGGTCTGATGCTCAAGAAAATGGCCCAGGTGGATGTAATCCTCACCGCCACGGGCCGGGAAGCCCTCATCCTGGAGCGCAACCTCATCAAGGAGCACCGGCCCCGTTACAACGTCATGCTCCGGGATGACAAAAATTATCTCTGCCTCCGCCTTGACCTGAAGGAAACCTTCCCGGCCCTCCGGTTCGTCCGGCGGTTTAACCCGGACGGGGCCCTCTATTTCGGCCCCTACGCCTCCGGCGGCATGGCCCGGGAGACCTTGAAGGTTATGAAGCAGGCCTTTGGGGTCCGCACCTGCAAGGAGCGGCGCCTGGCGACCCGCTCCCGCCCCTGCCTGGAGTACCAGCTATTCCACTGCCTGGGGCCCTGCGCCGGACTGGTGACCGAGGCCGATTACCGCCAGGCGGTGGCCGAAGCCGTCCTGTTTCTCAGGGGCAAAGGCGGTAATCTCCTCAAACGGCTCAAGGCGCAGATGGCCCAGGCCGCCGCGGAGCTGGATTTTGAGCGGGCCGCGGTGCTGCGGGACCGGGTCAAGGCTATCACCGCCACCCTGGAGCGCCAGGACATGGCCCGGCCCAATTTCCGCGACCAGGATGTCCTGGGGCTGGCGGCAGACGAGGGGCAAGCCCTCATAACGGTGCTCCTGGTGCGGGCCGGGCTGGTCACCGGCGGCCGGGAATATTTTTTCCCGGAACTGCCGCCCGGCGGCGATCTGCTGGGGGCCTTCCTCAAGCTGTACTACACTGAGGGCCGGCCGTTGCCCGACGAGATGCTCCTGCCCGCCGAGGTCCCGGATCGTAGGCTCCTGGAGGCTTTGTTCACCGACGAGAAAGGCGCCAAAGTTGTCCTGCTGGTGACCCCCGGAGGCGACCGGGCCCGGCTGCTCGCTCTCGCCGCCGACAATGCCCGGGACGCGCTCAGGCGCCGCCGGACTCCCCCGGACCCCGGGGCCGCCCTCGGCGACCTGCAAGCCCGCCTGAAACTGCCCAACCTCCCCGCCCGGCTGGAGTGCCTGGACATCTCCACCCTCCAGGGGGGGCAATCGGTGGGGGCGCTGACGGCGTTTACCGACGGGGTGCCGGATAAATCCCGCTACCGCCGCTTCAGGATCAGGGAGGTGGCGGGCCAGGACGACTACGCCATGCTCCGGGAGGTGGTGACGCGCCACTACGGCAAGGCTGGCCAGGAGCTGCCGGACCTCCTGGTGGTGGACGGCGGCCGGGGCCAGCTCAACGTGGTCCTCCAGACCCTCAAGGAACTGGACCTGGCGCAAATCCCGGTGGTGGGCCTGGCCAAGGCGACGGAGGCAGGCGGCCGCGCCGTACGCGACCGCCTCTTTCTGCCCGGGCGCAAAAACCCTCTCCTGCCCCCGGCCAACGCCCCGGGCTGGCTCCTGCTCCTTAGGCTGAGGGATGAAACCCACCGCTTCGCCATCACCTACCACCGGAAGCGGGCCCGCAAAGAACTGCTGGCCTCAACCCTGGATCAGGCCCCGGGCATCGGCCCGGTGCGCAAGCGCCGCCTCCTGGAACACTTCCCCAACCTGGACGCGGTCAAGACCGCCACGGTACAAGAAATCGCCGCCTTGCCGGGGTTTAATCAAAAGATCGCAGAGGGCTTGAAAGAATGGCTGGCGAGGGGAGGGCAGGGCATGTAGGGGCGGACCCATGTGTCCGCCCTCAAGCGGGCGCATACTCAAGTGTGTCCTTACCATAACGGTGGACAGACATGAATTGTAGGGGCGGTTCGCGAACCGCCCCTACGGACATCCAAAATGGTGCGCAGTGCGCACCCTACATTTTCAGCGTTTTTTCTCCCCCTTTTTCTAAAAGGGGGGTAAGGGGGGATTAAATAAGTGCTTGATAATCCCCCTAAATCACCCTTTAAACCAAGGGGACTTAAGACACCCGGTATTCAAGACATGGCTCGTTTTAAACCAGACAATTTTTGAATCCCAACATCAGTAGCACAGGCTTCCAGCCTGTGGTCAATTCTGTGGTTAATCAAGGCTTGTTCACAGGCTGGAAGCCTGTGCCACTCATGAATTTTTCCAGGAAAAAGGGGCGGGGGTCAACCATAGGGTTTTGCCGCTGGCCTCACGGCTTCATGATGAGGTTGAAAAGATTTTCTGCTTTCTGCGGATCATAGCGCCGCAACTCCTTAACCGCTCCCAGGGCCGCGCTGCGGTTGCCTGATAGGGCCAAGGCAAGGGCGAGGTTGCACCAGGCATTGACATAATCAGGCTTAAGGCGCAGGGACCCCCAGTAAGCTGTAATGGCCTCATGAAGACGCCCCATATTCGCGTATGCATCGCCGAGGTTATTCCAGGCAAAGGCATCATCCGGATTGAGGCGCAGGCCCTCCCGGTATGCTTCGATGGCCTCGCGGTGACGGCTCAGTTTTCCGTATACAACGCCGAGGCTGAACCAGGCGGAAGGGTCGCCCGGCTCGGCCTGGGTCCATCGGCGGCTATGGGCCAGCAGACCCGGCCAATCCCGAGCGTTTTCAAACGCCTTTCCCCGGTCTAACCAGGCCGCTTGCGGTCTCGCGCCCGGCCCCTTCGGCTCGATCGGGACCGGAGGCCCCGCCCATTCAAAGGGACGTTCCCGAATTTTTTTCCCGGCGATTTCGCCGATCCACTCCACCGGCAGGGCGAAGTTCAGACTTTGGCCGTCCTTCAGGTAGAAGGTGGTAATGCCCACCAGTTCCCCCATAGCGTTGAACAGGCCCCCGCCGCTGGAACCAGGGGAGAAGGCCACCGTGGTCTGGATGATAGGCGGGGGGCCGCCGCGCAGTTGGGAGATAATCCCTTCGGACAGGGACAGTTCCAACCCCTGGGGCGCACCCACGGCATAGACCGGCTCCCCCACCTTGAGCCTGGCCGCTTTCCCCAGACGGGCCGGTTTGGCCGTCAGGCCGGGGGCGGTGAGCAGACAGAGGTCCTTGTCGGGGTCGCCCGCTTTCAAGGTGGCCGGCACGCCTTGCTTACCCCGGCCCACCGTGTACCGCCCCCCTCCCTTGACCACATGGTAATTGGTGATGACGTCGCCGGACGGCAGCCTGACCCCGCTGCCCAGCCCCACCGGTTTACCCGTCTGATCGTAGGCCTTGACCACCACCACGGAGTCTTTCACCTGCTCGTAGACCTGGCTCGCAGTGAGCGCCAGCGCCGATGGCGGCAACGCGGCAATCAAGACCAGGAGAAGGAACAACAACCTACAAGAGACCGCCAATCGTGACCGCATGGCTCTCCTCCCTGGCCGCCGTTGCGAGCCGGTTTGCCGCGAATATTGCCCTTGGCAGTATATGCACAAAAAAATAAGGTGGGCAATGCCCACCCTACACTTTTTCTGTTACGAAAAATTCATTTCATGGTGCGTGAGACGCACCCTACACGATTGGTGGCACCGGCATCTTGACGGTGCGGGCGCACAGGCTGGAAAGCCTGTGCCACCAATGTCAAAACAACTACCGTAGGGTGCGTTTTACGCACCAGCGGCGGGCGGGGCGCCCGCCCTACCAACCTTTTTATGCATTAACGGTGAGCCGCGGCTCATGAGCAACTGTGGTAAAAGATGTGGTGCGCGGTGCGCACCCTACATTTTATGTATAGGGGGATGGGAGGGGAGTTTGAGGGGAGGGCGGGGGACCCTTACGAAAATACGAAAAAG
>JAHIKF010000162.1 GCA_018897875.1 Pseudomonadota bacterium
CGTATCCAGCCAGGTGGACAAGGCCCCCAGGATGGTCTTGCCGCCGCCACGATTAGCCCAGCAAATCGAGTTCTGGACCGTCTCAAAAAAGCTGTCAATGATATATTCGGCCGGCGGGGTGTGCTCCGGGCAGACCTGGGCGCGAGGCACCCGGAGTTTCCAGTAGGCCTCGATGAATTTCAGCAGCTCCTCGGCGTCCACGAACCCATGGTGCACATGGTAAGAGAGCAGCTCCTTCTTGATAACCGCCGGGTCAAAATCAACTGTCAGGGCTTTCATGCGATCCCGCCGCTATGCAACCAGTATGCCTGGATGCGCAATTGAGATAAAAAAGGGGGCCGGCTACACGCACCACCTATGAGGGAAATACGGGCGTTTCGGAAGGCGGTGTAATTGGGAAGGTGAGTTCGTGTTCGTTGAATTACCGGGCTTAGACGACCCCGGGAAATGCAGGAATGATGTGAGTTTACTCGTTTACCTGGTTTGTGGGGCCAAGTGGTGGGGAAAGTGGTGGCTATGGCCCTCAAAGTGGGGAATTGCCATCCTATACAGGGGGCAAGTGGGGAATTGACGTTTATGTAAGTTTTGTTATCCATTTTTGTAAGATTGCGAAAAATCATTCTCCGTCATTTTTTTCGCTCGTTTCGTTGATTAATTTGATGACGCCGTAGAGTGCCTGCCTGACCACCGGGATCTCCATGGGTATGCCGGTGAATTTCAGCTCCTCGGCCACCTTGATCATCAGCCCGGACTCTTGCAGAAGCCGCTTGATCTCTTTCCGGGCACCCAGGGCCGCGTTCAAAAAACCCACGGCTACGGTGCTGTTCGGGTTGGTCTTGGCGAATTTTTCCAAGGCCATCCGCTCCATTTCCTCGAAAGCCGCCAGGTTTTCGCCGATCCGGGTTTTTGAATCGCTTGAGTCGGCAAGAAGGCTCCATAGCTTCTCGGCTCGAGCGAGCAGTTTATAAACATAGCTTTCCGTGATATCAAGATATAGGGCGATTTTGAGGATGGTCCAGCCCTGACGACGAAACTTCATCGCCTTCAAGGCCTTCTCGGTTACTTCGTGACCTGTGGCCATTTTTTAATATCCTTCCGCATCATTACGGTAATCTCAGGATAGGGTTATATTCCTGCCCAGCCAATAACAGCGCATATTTTCGCTCCCACCCCTACCCCTAAATTATCTAAATTGGGATAATTTATGAAAACAGCAGCCAGCCAGGGGGGTGAGTGTTATTTCTTAAGCTCTCCCGGCTTGACCCCAAACTCACCCATAATCGTTCCAGCCGCTTCTTTTTTTATGATGCTATCGGCCAAGTGGTTAAGCGTGCCGTCCGGCAAGATGACGCCGTTACCCATCAAAACCTTCCAGCCTTCCATGACCAGGAGAGGGCTTGCCTGAGCCAGTCCCCCCCACCCCTGGAAGTCTATCCTGGTTTTCTGCCAGACGGCTTCCAGGTCCACCGCAGTGCCTGGAGGAGGTGGGTCTGGGAGCTGCCTCCGTACCTTAGGCCAAGCCGCAGCCAGACGCATGAGAATGGGGTCACGGACCATGAGGGCCACGCCGTGGTAGTTCTCGGCGGCCCGGTGTACTATGAGGACATTAGACCAGCTCACTTTGGACCTCCCCGGGCGGTGATGTGGCGCCCTGTGATACCTCACTCTGGACCATCTGCTCTAGACCGATGTGCGCCAGCTCGAGTAATTTAAGAAAAGCCGCCGCGGCCACCACCTGGCGATGGCAGAACTCGCCGGGAGCCTCCCAGCACAGCAAGATGAAATTGTCGTCGCCTAACTCTGCCACTTCTCCAAATCCTTAAATAGGGGATTGGATCTCCTGGACAAATCGAAATCATTGTTCCGCCTCTTTGCCGCTACTAAAATAGAAAATCTTCGTCATGGGCAATGGACCGAGGTTCCGAGGTCCAGCGTGACATTCTCTCCGTCTGCGCTGCAATAATTTTTGCAGCCCCGCTTTCACTCAGCAAACGACAGGGAGTAACATAGACCCCGCCTTCATCCAACAAATCATTAAGTCCCCCGAACCAGTTTTGCTTCCAATCACATGTTTCGCACCGAAGGCTAAAGCTGGCCGTACATGAATAGTCATTTCGAGCGGATAAGGTACTATGGACAACCAGAGTTTTCTGGCCGCACTTGTGGCAAAACCGTTTGGTTAAATCTTCAGTCCGGTTTTCGTAAAAAAGCGTGCGCATTTCATCGAATAAATCCATGTCCAGGTTGTGCCTGGCCGCCTCTTCCAATTCCTTCAACGCTTGAGTTTCACTCATAAACATCTCCTTTTTTTATACGTGAATCGCTTCAACTATATTCGTCTCTTGCCGCCATCACTCGTTTATGAACCTGCTCACTCTCTTCTTTCGAAAGCTCTACTAAATCACGTAATCTGTAATCCACATTAAAAATACTATCACCTCGAGGTTCAATCCATATCTCGCCTTTCCCACGATCTATAACGACATATGCTGAGTTTGATTCTACCCCGAATAAATCACAGGCTATTGCAAGACACCCTTCTTTAGAAGTCTGTACTACTTCCCCCAAAGGAATTATCTTGTAATAGCCATCTTTAATCTCGCCAATTGTTCTTGGCCGTCTTCCCCTCGCTTCTTTCATGTCAATCATATTTTCCATTATTCCCCCCTCAATTCCGTTAGATTTAACCGCCAGGATCGCCAGAACCGCATAATTCCCCAGGTCTAATATCTGTCAATGCTTCCCCCTCAACCTGGGGGGTCTGCCTGGGACAACCGGCAAGCCCGCGCGAGCTTGTCGGTCATCCTTGCCAAGATTCCCACATGAGCCGGGATACCCTGGAGCGCCGGCGCCAGGTTGTAGGATGATCCGTAATCGGTATTTTTGGCCTGATGGATCGCCGACATCTGCTTGAGAATGTCATCAAAGGTCATGGGCCGGCACTTCTTTAAAAGGGTATTTCTATATCCCGCTGGAATTGATCATGGTCATGGTCGGGTACCGCAGAACAGAACTCCCGGCCAATTATGTACACAAGCTCTTCTATTACCCCGCCAGCGTAAGCGACGTCTGGCCTTTCTGACTTAGAGAGCATGGTGCCAATAATATGAACCTTGTCCAACCCAGGTATGGCATCGGCAATTAACTTCCGGTACTCTTTCGAATGTTCGCACACTTCCTTAACTCCCCTTTTCATGGCCTTAACTCCTTTTTAATTAGTTCCCATCCGGAAACTGGTTGTTTTATGGTTGTGGTTTTAGCGTCGGAAGACCATTTGGGGCCGACGCCGGGTTAATCAGGACCTATGAGAGCAAATATGGCGGTTAGCCGGGCATTTTTGCCGAATTTCCCCC
>JAHIKF010000163.1 GCA_018897875.1 Pseudomonadota bacterium
GGTCCGGGCGGATGCCGACAGCCTTGTACAAGAGGTCCTCGTCCTGGAAGGTATCCCTGGCGAAGATCTCGATGGCATAGGTCCCGAAGACAAGTCCACCGGTTTCGGCTACCTTCAGGTAATGCACCAGGCCCCGGTTCATGAAGCTGGCCTGGTTGACTGCCGCATTGCTGCTGGCCGCAACAGTTATTGGGAGTGGAGTAAAAGTCCGGTCTTGGGTTCCCACCCCGATCACCTTCTCGAAGTAACCCAGGAGAAAAACCCGCAGGTTGGCGGTATCAACCCCGGAAGCATTGACAAAGAACTGGCAGACCAGATCAGCATCAACCGGCACAATGAGCGTCCGCGGGTCATATTCGTCCTTCCAGGCGGAATAGGCCAAGGTGGGAAGTGCAGGGGCGTCCTTCTTGCGGAACTGCACGTTGACCCCTGGTCCAGGGGCGCTGTCCCAAAAGAACACCCTCAGGACCACCGCGGAGCATCCCTGCATGGCACTGATAAAGCTGCTCAGGTCGAGATCTTCCCAATCGATTGACGCCCCGCGATTGGTTTCCGTCCACACTTCTTGCGGGTCGTCAACCGGGACGTATTTCGTCAGCTCCTGGGCGCCAAGGGCAACGGTGATGTCGCCGAGGTTGTACCAGTTCGCGCCGTCGTTGGTGTATTGCCACTTGTTCTCAGTTTCGTTCCACTTGAGGGCGACATTGGTTTCATCGGCCCGCTTCACCTCGAGTTTGCAGTCCTGAGTGGGGGCCCCAGTCGCATCGTTGTTCAAGGTGAACGCCGGACTTGTGGTGCCAATGTCCGTGTTTTGGGTATGGCCGCCGCCACCACATCCTCCGGTCCCGGCCAGGGCCCAGGTGCGCACGTCGGTAACATTGGTGATCGCCCCGGATGCGGTAACCACCTGGAACAAAGCAATCTGGCCAGAAGTAAATCCGGTGCCGTTAGCCGATACGGTGCCGTCTGCCGGGTCCACCTCCACATAATTGGTGTCGTCGTCGGCCAGGGTGACATGCCCGGCAACGGTATCGTAGATCACTGAATCATTCCTGACCTTGCCGGCCAGGTAGTAAAAATCCAACCCGGCGTGGTTATCCGGGTCCTCAGCGTAGAACCCGGACATCTCAGCCAGGAGCTGCTCGATTGCTTCCAGGCGGTCGGCCACCTTGGTAAAGGACTTGTTCCGGGCCGTGCTGGTCAACTGGTCGGCGTAGTCGTCGCCGTCAAACAGGATACTCACCCCGGCAAAGAGGGCTTTGGCCGACACCACGTGGGTGCTGCTGTTCCACGCGAACTGCCAGACGGTGTCTGCCAGCGCCGAAATGCCGACCACCGGATTGCCGGAGGCATCAAGGTACACGTAGTACGTTCCGGTAGCTTGGCCAGACATCGAGATGCTGGTTGGAGTGGCCCTGGAGCGGAAATTGCCGGTAGCCCCGGACCAGTAAGCCCCGGCCGCCACAGTCAAATTGTAGCTGGGACCTGTCAAAGTTCCTGCATTGAAGCCGTAGGAACCTATGCCGATAAGACCCTGGCGATCAAAAACCTCCTTGAGGCCGGGCGGGACCGAAATGTCCCCGCCGGCTTGCCCGGTGACCATCCCGAGCAGGTAGTTTAAGTTGGTCTCGACGAGGGCATAGTTCGCATTGTGCTTGACAATGTAATCCGTCATCCCTTGAACAAAGGCTTTAAAAAGCGAGACGCTCATAATCAGGACTCCAAGATTCCGATAAGGTTGCCGTCGGGGTCAAACTTCCCCTGCAGCCCGTAAGGCAACACGCCGTAACCATAAGGAGCGATCAACGTGCATAGCTCCCCATAAGACAGGGGCCGGATAATATTCCCCACCATTCTGCTGCTGGAGATTTGAAAGACGTCGTCCTCGAAAGAAACGACGGTCATGCGCACCGTGGAGTTGAGGCTCTTGGACAGACCGGTTATGGCCCACTTCCCACTTCCCATGCGGGACAGAGAAACGCCTTTGCCCTGCTCGGCATAAACGACATCCCGATTATTTGAGGCCACCGGCACCGAGCGCAGGATGTTATCTTCCCCGCCGCCCAGGTCCACATCACAAGCCCACACCCAACTACCGGCATAATCCTGATATTGATAGAAGGGGCTGGCAATATTCCCCTTCATCTCCGATTTCTGGTCTTGAATGGCCCAGTCGATAATCTTACGGATGCTCATGGCGTCATCACCTTGCAGCCGTCGATAACCAGACTCGGGACTTCGCCCCGCTTGATCTTCTTGGAAAGCCCGGTGATCAGAATCTTTCTCCCATCCGGAATCCCGACAATGTCCCCCACCTCCAAAGACGGATCGTCCTCAATGACAATTCGCCGGGTGCGGGTCTGGCTCTTTTCCCAAATGAGTTCGGTCACGGCAATGGTGTCAGCCTGGTCGTGGGTGCCGACAAAGTCGTTCTTGATCTCCTTTTCGTTCTCCAGCCAGTAGTCCAGGCCGTCTTCCATGGCAATGGACATCTTTTCAAGATAGGCGTAGTCATAGGGGGTGCCCCAGACCTCGTATTGGGCGCTGCCGATGGACATCATGATCAGCATGATCCCGAGCATGGCGGCTGCCTGGATTACTCTGCCCCAGGGAATAGTAAAAGACAGGCCGGGAACCTCTTCGGCAACC
>JAHIKF010000164.1 GCA_018897875.1 Pseudomonadota bacterium
GAGCCATTTCGGCGATTTGCCGGTCGTCTGCCTTGATGATATGCACCGGTACCTTCTCCAGTCCGGCCAACTTACAAGCCCGCCAGCGTCGTTCCCCGGCGATGAGCATGAAGGGTTTCCCTTCGCCTCGAGGCGCCACCACCAGGGGTTCGATAAGCCCCTGCTCCTTGATGGACTGGGCCAACTCTTCCAGGCCCTCCCGCAGAAAAATCTTGCGGGGTTGGTCTGGATTAGGGTAAATTAAAGATAGGTTGATTTCGCAGCTCCCGTCAGACGGGGTCTGGGAAGCAGTTTCTGGGGGCGTGTGGGGCACGTCCCCTTTTTCTTTCGGGTTTCCTTCCCAGCCCGGATGCGGGTCCTTGGGTTTCGGGTTCTCGCACCGGCCCTCGGGCCTGGTGCACTTGCCGGTGCCGCCGGGGATCACCTTTCCCTTGATCTTGCTGTTCTTCATCTTCCAGAACGGGCACGGGCCGCAATCGCCGGTTGCTCTGCGTTTCTTTGCTGGCATAACCTCTCGCCTCCTCATGTAAAAAGGTCTTTCTGTTTAGGGTTGTCATTTTGGGGGAGTTCAAGTACCTGAACCCCCAGTTTCTCTTCCAGCCACTCCGCCACCAATCGCCGATGACAGAATGCGCCGGGAGCTTCCCAGCACAATAGGATCGCATCCTCCCCCAGGTCCTCGAAGACCTCCTGGGGATCCAGGCCGTCCAGAATCTTTTGGTACGCTTCCCGGTAGGAGGCCTCGTCCAACGTCATCATCTTCCCCCGGGGGGCCAGGGCTTTGTACCGCCGGCCGCACCAGCCTCGGGGAGGCCAGAGGGCGATTGAGACGAGGTTAGGGTTGCAGCTACCTCGGAAGGTTGCAAAATTACTGGTCTGCATCAGGTCTCCCCAGTCCACAGCGCCAGCTCTGGTGGACGCGGCAATATCCGCCATGCCGATAGTAATGTCCGGAAGCCTCCGGCAGCGGCGCCATGTGAGTACCGTCATGGTAGGTCACGCCGTTAGGAACTCCCGTGGCATTGCAGCTCTCATGGTGGTATCCTACCGCCCACCACGGGGCCCGGCAGACCCGGCACCGCCACTTGATGCAGCCGGTCATGGATTCGCACCGGGGCGCCAGGTTGCACCCAAGGTTGTCTGCGCAGGTAAAACAAGAATACAACCCGGGGAGGGTTTCCGTTTTCTCAGACGCCAAAGAGGTCATTGGGAGAGCTCCTTGAGGTTCTGAACCGTCCATCCTGCTATCCAGGCTTTCAGGATGGCCACGTTTTCGCTGAATATCGGGGTTAAGTGCTGAATCAATGTGGGGTCCAATGATGGAGCGCATATCATTCCCTGGCGCTGTGCCTCTTTTCCCATTTCCTGGGCGGTGTCGGTGTCAATCATGGTGCCTCCTATAAAAGAGCATGCCCGAAGCCCCCCCGGCGTTGCTTTCTGTTACATGTTCGCCCAAACTTCGGGGGGCACGCCGGCCTTTAGATCGTTCAGTTCCTCGATTAATTGGTTAAGCTCAATGGCCGCCTGTAAGGCCTTGCGAAGACTGAGCCGGAGATTGTGGACCACCAAGGCGTCGCCAGATTGACGGACGCTCTCTTGGATGTCTTGGAAATAATCTTTGCTCAACATCGCCGCCCCCTTCTGAGCCTTATTGTGGAGCCGCGCCTCTCCAGTACATCCCCCGTTTCAAAGGCGTTCCCCAGGTCCATCAATTTCACTACTCCAACCCGGGCCAATTCGGTGGCCGCGGCGTCGTCCATGCCCCAATCCTTGACAAAATGCGCCCGCAGCCGGTTTCTGAGTTCGTTCTCGGAAATTTCCACCTCTGCTACTATCATGGTGGTGGTGGCCTTCAGGCTATCCAGGCCGCTCAAGGACCGCCTGCACCCGCAAGCGCCATCGATACCTTCTCGGTCACACTCGGAGCCGAAGTGAAGGATCTCACCTGGCGTGGCCCAGCAGAAATCGTTCTGGCGTTGCCCCTGGGTTTGTGTAGTAGCAACCAGTAACTTCATCGCATAGCCTCCTGATAGAGAAGGGGCCCGAAGGCCCCCGGTTGCTGATAAAGGGATTAATCCCACTGCGCCGCTTCATATTGCGGTAACCGACTTACGATCCCCCCTTCAATGGCATGGATAACAGACTCAAACGCCTTATAAAACTCAGTCTCCGGAACATCCCCCTCAGCGCATTGATAATGCCAGCAATGCAGGGATTTAAGGGCCTGATACACGCTGCCAGGTGTCGCCGGCTTGAAAGAATAGTCCAAAGGCCTAAACTTCTCAGCTTCCCCGTCCCCATACCTCTGGTTCACGGCCAGGACATTGAGGTCAAACATAGCCCGCCCTAAATTGACCTCAAAATTATCCTGGTCCGGGTCATGGCCAATACCTTTTAAAATCCGGCCGATCCTGCCATAAGTCAGGCCATTGCTACCCACCGTCTCATTATTAATCCATGCGACTACCCGATTGATCGTGTCGTCACTGACTACAAATGCACTCATCTGCTTGACTCCTATAGAGAAGGGGCCCGAAGGCCCCCGGTTGTGGATTATGCCGCCCGATCCATGGGGATGCCCCCCTTTGCCTCGATAACCCGGCACATCTTCTCGGTGGCCCGATGGGCCCGGCCCCAGGTGTCGGGGCTGCTCGCCTTCGCCTTCTGGGGGGCCTCTTGCCGCTCCGCTTGCCAGTCAGCCAGCCAGGCTGCCCCAGCGTCCTTCCGGTAGACTTCCTCATAACCCGGCGTCTCTTCCGGGCCGATCCTGGCGCCCCGCAGCCGGCGCTGGCGGTCAATGAACCCTTGCATGCCATTGAAAGCCACGTAATATTGGAACTTTCGTTCCTGGAACCGGGCATGCCCGGCCATTTCCAGCAACATCACCACGCCCTCCTGGACTACCTCTTTGGCGTCAAGGTACCAGGGGAGTTTCCCCTTAAATTTCCGGTGGTAAACATACCAGGCCATTTTATAGCCAGCCTCAGGGTCAAGGGGACCGGGACAGATGGACCGCTTCAGGTATTCAACAATGTAATAACCCCGCTTTAGCGTCGCCTTGGCGGTCAAGTAGTCACACTTGAAGAGCACCATAACGGCATGGGGGTCAACCATGCCTTCGGGGACCGGGATGATCTCCCGCTCCCTGCCCTTACCCTTGTTCCCGTAGGCTCCCACTAATTTACGTTGCACTTCGCCTTCAGATGTGCTTAAATTTTCCATAGCGTTGTATCCTTTATTTGAGGCCTCTCAGGGTTGCCGCCCTGGGGGGCCTTTGTTAGTTGCAGTCCCCGGGGGCCATCAGGCAAAGGCCAGGTCTGCCAGGTGAGTTACCATATCGCCCAACTCCTCGTGGGCTCTCGTGAATTGGTGGATAAATTCCATGGGGACGGTTTCCCCGTGGGCGTCCAGGTTCTGCATAAGGGAAAACGACCGATTCTCGATCAGGTCCATCGCCTTGCGGATCATGTCCATGTCATCCTGAATTTCTTCTCTCATCGTCTTGCTCCTTTGTTGTTATGTTGAAGGGGGTTATGATTGCCCCCTTGCTTTCCTTAAGGCGAAGTCGGCTATTTCCCACAGCCGCCCCGCCATGTTGTCGGCGGTCTTCCATGGTTCGCAGTTCCGCTTGATTTCCTCCAGGGCTTCCACCAGGCCGGACGATGCCGGACGGCGCCAGCAGTTCTCCGCTCTGGGACCAGGATAGATGGGGCCAACCTTGGGCCAGCAGATGAACTCCCCTTCTCCCTCGTCGTCCCTAAAGCAGCGATACTGTCCGAGAGCCAGGTGAAGATCCTCGCAGCCTACACAGGAAACCGAAAGCACGTCTGTGGTTCTCTCAATCACCTTCCACCTCCAAGGTGGGATTTAGTTTCTGGCCTCCTGGGATTCACAGTCCTGGGGGGCCTTGGTTATGGCACTTGTGTTAGATGTCGGTCGGCCTTTCCGTTGACCATTCGGACATATCGTTGAAATAGGACCAGTACAGCTGCAAGCCATCCGACTCAATTAGCGTGGCCATTTTATCCAGGCCAAGCACATACTCAATTTCAGCTTCCGTAGCTGGCCGCCTGTCAGAAGTTGTAGTCGTGGTACTCATCGCCTTGCCTCCTGATTTCAGAGTTTGAGCAAAAGGCGCTCAAGCAGAGACAGGAACCGCTGCGCCTGCCCCCTGTTCAGCGTCTCAGGCCACGTAAGCCAAAACCTCGTATCTCCCGGAAGCCATCGTGTACCAGGAAAGCCTGAGGTTCGAGTTGTCCAGCTTGCCGGTCTCTTTGGAGAGGATGTCAAACATGGCCTGGCCTTCTCTCCCGCACAAAAACCCGGACCAGCGGTTATGTTCCTCATCCACTACCAAGTAACCAAGGCCCTCGATGGCCTCCATGATGTCAGCCAGGGGAATCTCATTGAAGTAAGTCGGGTCCACGACAACGCCGACAGCCTTGTTGACCTTCTTCTTTTCCGCAACCTTCATGGCCCACCTCCAAGGTTTTTTTTGGTCAAAGGCACTCAAGCAGGGACACAAACAGTCGCTTGCGCCCCCTGTTCAATGCCTCCGGGTACAATCTTTTCTACCTATCCGCCAAACCTCATCGGGTGTCTCAGCAGGCTGGCTTCGTGTGGGTTCAAGTTGGTCATCTCGCTTGGGGTGCTGCGGCTCGGATCGTCTTGACTCCGGCTATCAGAAGGGGTCTCGGGGTTAAATCCTACATGGTTCCCGACTGGCCCCCAGGAGGAGTTCCTGGAAGTTAGGTGGCTTTTCCACCGCCCTTGCTGCTCTGCCCTTGGCCTCCATTCTCTTGGAGTGCTGCGCTTCGGGCTTTAGGTTGTCAAAGAACTGTGTTCATATATAAGTATTGCAACTGTCGTGCCTAAGTACTCAATATAACTCGCTATTTACCATTTTTTTGACAGCGATAGCGTAGTGATATTGGTAAGTTACGCACATCGTAATTATTTAGTTGTTCACCTTATTACCTAACTACCAGGTAATACAATAATTTGTACCCACCAAACTCACCTAACAACGCTACCATCTTTCGCAACTTATTGTGTAATGCGTAGTTAAAGTTACACGGTACAATTTACTTGTCGCATAAACTGTCTAAAGACAATTAATTGAACCAAGTAATAGTCGCACGATCTCTCGGTGTTACTTATGTAAAAGGACAAACTATACCACCATCCCAACGTTATTGGGAGTTATAAGGATATTACTTGTGGGGAATCAGTAACGCCGTTCAGGCACTATTAATGTTACTATACGACATGGATA
>JAHIKF010000165.1 GCA_018897875.1 Pseudomonadota bacterium
TCTCGGTGAGGCCCCGGTAGTATTTCCGGAGAACCTCCAAGACTTCGGGGCGGCTGAAGTGATCCGGCACTTCCATGTCTTCGGAGAGCATCTTGCGCAGCATGGTGCCGCTGAGCATCAGGCGGTCATCCTTGCCGTGGCAGCAGGTGCGCATGGAGGCCATGCCGTCGCATTTGAAGCAATAAAAGGTCCAGTCGATGTTCAGGGGTTTCAGCTCCAGGGCGTCCGCGGGGATCTGGAGGAAGATCTTCTGGGCGTCGAAGGGGCCGTAGTACTCGCCCACGCCCGCATGGTCGCGGCCCACGATCAGGTGGGAGCAGCCGAAGTTCTGGCGGAACACCGCGTGGAACAGGGCTTCCCGGGGACCGGCGTAGCGCATATCCAGGGGATAGCCGGACTGGATGCTGGTGTCTTTGACGAAGTAATACTGGGTCAGGACGTTGATGGCCTCGGTGCGCACCTCGGCGGGGATGTCGCCGGGTTTCAGTTTGCCCAGGAGCTGGTGGATCAGGATGCCGTCGCAGACCTCGATGGCGATCTTGGCCAGGTACTCGTGGGAGCGGTGCATGGGGTTCCGGAGCTGCAGGGCGGCGATGGTTTCCCAGCCCTTGTCCTCAAACATCTTCCGGGTTTCCCAGGGCCGCATGTAGAGACCGGGATACTGTTTCGGGAAGGGACCTTCACTCCAGACCTTGATGGTGCCTCCCAGGTTGACTGCTTCCTGGCCCATGACCATCTGCACGCCCGGGTGGTCCATGTCATCGGTGGTGAAGATCTCTTTGCACTCCCACTTTTTGTCGATGGTGTACTTATCGGTGACCTTCATGGTCCCCATCATCTCTTCGGTCTCTTCGTCTACCAGCAGGACTTCCTGGCCGATCTTGATGGCATCGGCCTTGCCCTGGTTGACGGACATGGTGACGGGGATGGGCCAGAAGGTGCCATCAGTGAGTTTCATGTCGCCGACCGAGCCTTTCCAGTCAGCTTGATTCATGAATCCGTCCAGGGGGGTGAAGCCGCCGATCCCCATCATGATGAGGTCGGCCGTTTCCCGGGAGGTCAGGGTGACCACAGTGAGTTCCTTGGCACGCTTTTTCTCTTCGGCGATCTCGGCCGGGGAAAGCAGCAAGGGTTTTAATTTCTTCTCTTTACCAAGCGGATTTACTAAAGCCATCTATTTCCCTCCTCGGGCTTTAAAAGTTGTTTTTCAGAAACAGTACCGTCTTTTGGGAATAATGTGAAAGTTTTCACATGCCATCTAGAAACTCACATTAAATCATCTTTCAAGGCTTGTCAATAAGATTTTTCACTAACTCTTTTTTTCTTTAAGGCCATAAATCTCAGCATTTTTCGGGCTCAGAGGTTGAGGCGATAGGTGGTCGTAGGTTCCTTGCGACCCCGCAACACCACCGACGGCTCGGGCGCCGTCTTAAACTGCCCCTCCAGGGCCTGAAAGGTGGCCTGGCTGATCAGGGTGTCGGCGTCCACCTCCTTGGCCAGTTCCTGGAGCCGGGCCGCCACGTTGACCGCGTCCCCCACCACGGTGAAGTCCATGCGCTTGTCGGAGCCGATGTTGCCCACGATGGCCTCACCGGTGTTGATGCCGATGCGCATGCCCTGAATGGGGGTTTGGCCCGCGGCTTGCATTTGCCTTAAATGGCGCTGCATGGCCAGGGCGCATTCCACCGCCCGGGTGGCCGCCTGGGGCAGCGGCAGCGGCACCCCGAACACCGCCATCAGGGCGTCGCCCACAAACTTGTCCAGGGTCCCCTTATATTTAAAGACCAGGTCCACCATCTCGGTAAAGTAGGTGTTGAGCACCTCCACCACGGCCTCCGGGGCCATGGATTCCGACATGCTGGTAAAATTGCGGATATCAGCAAAGAGCACCGTCACCATCTGGCGCCGCCCTCCCAAGGCCAGCAGCCCCGGGTTCTTCAAGATTTCTTCGCACAACTCCGGACTCACGTAACGGGAAAAGGTGTCCCGGAGCACGTGCCGCTCCTGGTAGAGGCGCAGGCGGCTCCGCAAGGAGGCCTCGTGGCTGGCCTCTTCCATGGCGATTTCTTTGAGAAGGGTCTTGAGCTCCGGATCATCGGTCTCCTGGGATAGGGACAGATAGCTCTTCCGGGCCTCGGTCTCGTGGGCGATGGCCAGCTCGATAGCCTGGATGATATTCAGCTCGGGTTTGGACTCGATGTCGGGTTGCTCGGCTTCCATATATTCCTTGGGGGAGTGCTACGGCCAGTTCTGCATACTGCCGGACAGATCAATTAAGAATTATATCACAATCTTTCTCTGAGGGAAGCATAAGCTGAGCCTTTTATATGAAAATAGCTCGGTGGGGCGGGCCTCCGTGCAGTGGGGCGGGCGTCCCCGCCCGCCAACCGATATGGCGGCCAGGGACGGCCGCCGCACCAACACCAGCCATTTTTCATCCTTCGTTGTGTCCGTGAGGAAATGATCCTTTGGTATAAATTTCTTCCCTGGCTGCATAATTTAAGAAAAAATCTGGTGCTCTACCCCTTACTGCTTACTGCTCACTCTCCATAGTTTTGATAGGGCGGCCTGTGGCCGCCAAAATTCGGCGGGCATAGCCCGCCCTATGGAAACTGAAAAGTTTTTGGTGGCACCGGTATCTTACCGGTGCGGGTGCACAGGTTGAAAACCTGTGCCACCATCGGGGGCGGGCACGGAGGCCCACCCCACCAGATTTTTCATCATTTATGGGTGGACCAAGGGTCCATGAGGAACTGCTTACTGCTCACTCTCCATAAAACACTTCCACCAGGTAAAGCTTTGTAGGGTGCGCACCGCGCACCATGACATGGCGGGCAGTGCCCGCCCTACATTTAATTCCTCTCGCTTCATAGTTCCGGCTGGGTAACGCCTATGCGTGGCGAAGCACTGGTTCGCCAGGTGGTGCGCAGTGCGCACTACACCTGAATTACCCTGTCAATCCTCAGACTTGGCTGAAAGCTGACCGCTGACCGCTTCATTTTCATAGAACACTTCCGCCAGGTAAAGCCCTTGGGGCGGCGCCGTGGGTCCGGCCAGGTGCCGGGCGCCGCTGGTGAGCAGTTCCGCCAGCTTGGTCGGGGGCGCCTTCCCCTGCCCCACCTCCGCCAGGGTGCCCACCAGGCTCCGCACCATACCCCGGAGAAAACCAGTGGCCGTGATGGTGAAACTGAGCCAGCCGCCGGGCTCATCCCGCCAGGTTGCCGCCAGGACCCGGCGCACGGGATTAAGATTATCGCTGCCGCTGGCCCTGAACGCGGTAAAATCATGCTCTCCCGGGAGAAACGCCGCGGCCCCGGCCATGGCCGCCAGGTCCAGAGGCAGGGCGAGCCACCAGGCGTAGTGGCGAGCCAGGGGCGAGCGGTTCGGGCGGTTGAGGATACGGTAGACGTAGGTCTTAGCCCGGGCTGATTTCCGGGCGTGAAACTCCGGCGGCGCCTCAAGCGCCTCTAACACCGCGATGTCTTTGGGGAGCAGGGAGTTCAAGCCCTGATGAAAGGCCTGGAGGGGGATGGCGCTACTGGTGCGGAAATTGGCCACCTGGCCCCGGGCGTGAACCCCGGCGTCGGTGCGGCCCGAGCCGATGATCGCCACCGGCGCTTGCGTCAGCCGGGCCACCGCGGCTTCCAACACCCCCTGGATGGTGGCGGCCTCGAGCTGGCGTTGCCAGCCGTGGTAGCGGGTGCCGTCGTATTCCAGGAGGAGGCGGATGTTGCGCAGAGGATTCATAACCCCAAGGTTATTGTGCGAAATGAACCGGGATATAGCCAGGGGGGTAAAAGGGGAAAAGGCGAAAGGGCGAAAAGGTTAAAAAGCAAAAAGTGCTCCGTAGTCTTTCCCCTTTTCGCCTTTTTCCCTTTTACCCTTTTCGCCCTGCTTTTAAGGAAGGAACGGCGGCGTCTCCAACCCCATGGTCTCGGGGAGGCCCATCATCAGGTTAAAGTTCTGCACCGCTTGGCCGGCCGCGCCCTTGGTGAGGTTGTCGATGGCCGAGATGACAATGACCCGCCGGCCTCCCCGGTCCACCCGGAGGGCCAGATCGCAGAAATTAGCCCCCCGCACATCCCGGGTATCAGGGAGACTTCCCCGGGGATGGAGGCGTACAAAGGGATGGCCTTGATAGAATTTGGCGTAGAGTTCCCGAAGGTCCTCTTCCGACCGAGGCTCCGTAAGGCCGGCGTAAAGCGTGCCCAGAATGCCCCGGCTCATGGGGACGAGATGCGGCGTAAAGGTGACGCTCACCGGTGTCCCGGCGAGCAGACTCAACTCCTGCTCCATCTCGGGGGTATGCCGGTGCTCCAGCACCTTGTAAGCCCGGAAGCCGTCATTGACTTCGCAGAACGATATGCCCAGCAGGGCCTGGCGTCCGGCGCCGCTGGCCCCGGATTTACAATCGGCAATCACCGAATCGGCAACCAGCAGGCCGGCCTGGGCCAGAGGCGCCAGCCCCAGAATGACGCCGGTGGGATAACAGCCGGGGTTGCCCACCAGACGCGTCCGGCGCACCTCATCCCGGTGGAGTTCGGGCAAGCCGTACACCGCCTCGGCGTTCAACTCCGGCGCGGTATGCTCCTGATACCACTGCTCATAGACACTGATATCCCGGAAGCGGAAATCGGCGCTCAGGTCCACCACTTTGCACCCCTGGGCCAGGAAAGCGGGGATCATGCCCATGGCGGTTTGGTGGGGCACCGCAGTGAAGACCACATCGGCGGCGGCGCCGATCTGTTCCGGGGCAGGGTCCTGGCTGAAGGGCAGGTCGACCAGGCCGGCCAGGGCCGGAAAAATCTGGGAAAAAGGGCGGCCCGGATATTCCAGGGAGGTGAGGGCCGCCAACTCGCAGCCCGGATGCCGCACCAACAGGCGCACCAACTCAAGCCCGGCGTAACCGGAGGCGCCGATGACGGCGACGCGGATTTTAGTCTTAGCGTTTTGATCGGCCATTGGGAATCCATCCCAATTCGCAGGAGGTGGGCAAAAACTCTGTAGGGGCGGGTTTGAAACCCGCCCCTACGAAAACGATACCTATAGCCACGATTCCAGGGGAAAATAAACCTGTATCTGGCTTAATAGTTAACGCTTGGAATACTGACAGCCGCGGCGGGCGCCACGGAGGCCGTATTTCTTCCGCTCTTTGATGCGGGCGTCCCGGGTGAGAAAACCAGCCTTTTTCAGGATGGGACGCAACTCCGGGTTGAACAAAATCAAGGCCCGGCTCAGGGCGTGTTTGACGGCCCCGGCCTGTCCTTCCAGCCCCCCGCCCCGGACGTTGACCAGGATGTCGAACTCCGGGCCGACATTCACCAGGAGCAGGGGCTTGCGCACCAGGTTCCGGGTGGTTTCCATGGGGAAGTAGTCTTCGAATTCCCGCTGATTGACGATAATCCGGCCATTGCCGGGACGCATATAAATCCGGGCTATCGCGGTCTTGCGCTTACCCGTGGCATGGATGCCTACTTGCTCCGCCATTAATCCTCCCAGGGAAAGGGCGCCGGCCTCTGGGCCTCATGCGGATGGTCCGTGCCGGCGTAAATCTTCAATTTCTTCAGCAGCTGCCTTCCCAAACTATTTTTGGGCAACATGCCCCGGACGGCATGACGCAAAATCTCCTCCGGTTTCTTCTGAAGGAGTTTCCGGGCCGAAATCTCTTTGATCCCACCGGGAAAGCCGGAATGCCGGTAGTAGAATTTATTGTCCAACTTCCTGCCGGTCAGTTGCACCTGAGCGGCATTAACCACGACCACAAAGTCCCCGGTGTCTATGTGGGGCGTGAAGGTGGGCTTGGTCTTGCCCCGCAGCACCATGGCAATACGGCTGGCCAGACGACCCAGGACCTTGTCCTGAGCGTCCACCACGTACCAGGCGCGCAACACTTCCCCCGTCCGGGCGGTATAACTTTTCATAGTTAGAGACTCCTGAATCAGAACCATATATTTATATCGGAGTGCAGGGGGTATTGTCAAGGGGCCAGGGGGGCTTGCCCTTAATTTACCGGGGTTTTTTCTCACCTGGCCGCCGGATTATGCCGCAGATCTTGATGGCTGTTTGGTCAACTTATTGACATAATTGACAATTAAACTACATCCGTGGCCTTCCAGGGATTTGAGGCCGCCGAAACCCTCCTCCTTGACAACCAACAACCTGGAATGGAGGCAAATATTAAAGATTCGCTAAAAATGATGATTCCTTATAATAAATTCAGACGAAGCGGCGTCTAATTATAACCCAGGTATACCCTGGCGTGACATAAATAAACTTTATATTCGACAGCTGCACTATCCTGGGTGAATCAAAGTGGATGCCGGGAAGGGAGGAGAAGGGCTGGCGCGGCCGGACCGTCTGCCGGGGCTATTTTCCCAGGCCGAAAAGCTAATTTCCTTTGCTTTGGCGGGAGAATGTGGTAGACATTTTTAATGGAGTCAGTGGTGAGAAGACATGCCGTATTGTAATCAATGCCAGTTAATTCACGGTGAGGAACAGCGATTTTGTCAGCGATGCGGCCAATTGTTGAAAGGTTCGCCCACTACCGCGGCCCGGCCTTGCGCCCGTTGCGCCACCTTGATCTGGCCCGGACAGAAATTCTGTACGGAATGCGGCCTGCCGCTCAGGGTGGCCCGGGTCAACCAGGAAGAGGAAGAAGCCCCCAGCCGTCCGCCGCTCTTTTACCCTCGGAGGCCTGAAACCATGGCTCGTCGCCACCAACGGCGCCCCGGTCGTTTTCTGTCGCTCATCGCCCTGGCCCTCCTCGTCGTGGGCGGGATTTACCTGTGGCGCCATCTGCCGACGCGAGTCGCGATTGACCGGGTTGAGACCAAAACCTCGCCGCAAGACGACCTGCGCTCGCAAGTAGAAAAAATATCGGAAAAGATCCGCTCCGCCCATCTCAACAAGGATATCAACAAGTGGCTCGGCTCTTACCACTCCGCCTATCCCAATCTGGGGCGGGTCGAGAACCAGATGCTGGAGCTGTGGAAAAACTATGATATCAAGGAAGTCTCCTATCGCATTTCCAACGTCCAACAGGTAAGCGACAAGGAGGCCACGGCTGACATCGTCTGGAACATCCAGCTCTACGATCACCGCACCCATGACTACACCCTGGTGCGGCAGAAATATCAAACCACCCTGGAGAAGGGTCCGGGTGGCTGGAAGATCCGGGACAGCAAGGAAGTGGCAGGGAGCTAAGGGTACCTTGGGGGCAGCGGCCATGCGTAAATTCTGGTGTACCGTGTGGGTGGGGTTGGGGTTAGTCGTATGTCTGGCAGGATGCCAGAGCCTGTTCCCCCGGCCGGTGTATACGCCACCTGTAGCTCCCGCCCCGCCGGCGCCGCCACCGCCTCAGGTCGTCCGCCCCACGTTTTATGTGGCCGTCAAAAGCACCCTCAATCTCCGGGCCTGCCCCGGGATGGATTGCCCCAAGATCGCGGTTCTGAACCGCAATCAAGAAGTGGAAAAAGTGGGAGACGCCGCGGACTGGTCCCAGATCCGGGTAAAACAGGACGGCACCATCGGCTGGGTGGACTCCCGGTATCTCTCCGCCACCCCGGTGGCCGCCCCGTCGGAGGAGGCGCCGCCGCCCACCCCGCCTGAGGCGGTGACGCCGCCGCCGCTTCCGGAAAAGCCGGAAATTCCGGCACCGGCCAAGCCGACCCCAACGATCCCCCCGGCGGTGGAAAAAGCCCCCAAGACGGCCAAGCCCGGGGAAGCTCTCCCGCCCGCCATAAAGAAAAAGCCTGAAGAGGCTCAGCCCCCCAAACCGGCCAAGCCCGCCAAACCGGCGGCAGAAGGAGCCCCGGCGCCGGAGAAGCCGGTCAAACCCGAAAAGCCGGTAAAGCCGGAGAAACCGGCCCCAGAGCCGCCGGTGTTGAAGCCGACTCCGCCGGAAAAGCCGGCGCCGCCGACCGCACCCGAGCCGGAAAAACCCTCCAAGATCCGGATTATGTAAGAACAGTGAGCAGTGAGCAGTGAGCAGTGAGCAGTGAGCAGTGAGCAGTGAGCAGATAATTCGACGCGGCGCTTGAGTTCCCAGAGATTTCCAAGCTCCATGGCTGCATAAAGCGAAAAAAGAAGGGCGGGTTACCCCGCCCTTCTTTTTTCGCCCAGTTATCTTTTCTTCAGTGCTGGGCCTGCAAAGTTCTTAAAACCCCAGTCGTTATTTTATAACTGACAACGTCTCACTGCTCACTGCTTACTGCTCACAAACTACCATTCCAGCAGGGTGGCCCCCCAGGTGGCCCCGGCCCCGAAACTGATGAGGACCACCTTGTCGCCCGGCTTAATCTTGCCTTCGGCCAGCGCCTCATGCAGGGCGAGGGGCACCGAGGCCGCGGAGGTGTTGCCGTAGCGGTGGATGTTGACGAAGACCTTGTCCATGGGCACCCGGGCGAATCTGGCCCCGGACTCCAGGATGCGGTAGTTTCCCTGGTGGATGATCAGATAGTCGATGTCTTCCCGGGTCATGCCGGCCATCTCCAGGATCCGGGGGATGGATTCCTTCACTGCGTTCACCGCGAACTTGAAGATATCCCGCCCGTCCATCCGGAGGAAATGACGTTCGGTATGGGTCTGAATAGGGAGAAAGGGGCTCACCTCGTTGTTGAATTCGGTTTCGCAAACGAGGTTCATATTCAGTTTGGAGGCGATAAACGATTTGATGATGCGGCCCCGGGAGCCCGGGCCCACCACCACCGCCCCGGCCCCGTCCCCGAAGAGCATGCAGGTGGCCCGATCGGTCCAGTCCGTGAAGCGGGAGTTGGTATCCGAGCCGATGACCAGGGCATAGGCGCCTTCCGGGGCTACCAGGCGCTCCCCCACGTACAGGGCGTAGTTGAAGCCGCAGCAGCCTGCCTGGAGATCGAAGGCCGCGGCCTTCCCGCCGATCCCCAATTCCTCCTGGACCTGGATGGCCCCGGCGGGGAAAAAGTGGGGCGGGGTGTTGGTTGCCAAGACGATGTAGCTCAACTGCTCCGCCTCTATCCCCGCGTCCGCCAGGGCCTGGCGGCTGGCCAGGACCGCCATGGTGACGGTATCCTCCTCCGGAGCGGCAATCCGCCGTTCATGGATGCCGCTGCGCTCCACGATCCATTCCGCCGAGGTCGCCACCAGCTTTTCCAGGTCCTGATTGGTCAGGACCGCCTCGGGGACATAGGCCCCGGTGCCCAGGATGCCGATCTGCTTCTGGCTCAACATTGCCACCTATATATGCAAGAGTTTTATCGCAATTTATACCGTAGGAAAGGGAAAAAGGCAAATGAATTGGCGGAGAAAGGTCTGAGCCGCCATGAGTATTCCCGGCAAACCGGGGTAAAGCCCTGAGGAAAATCCCCGGTCAAAAACACGCCAATCGGGATACTCCCCTGCCCCGGTAATCAATGCCGGCAGTTCCGATTCCCGGCTCAAAGACCGTTGGGCTGACGCCAGGGAAGTATAAAGGGCTGTGCCCTTAAGGGAAAAATGCCACGCCTTGGATTTGACATTCTGAGGATTTTGCCGAGCTCCCACCTGAAATTATGATTACCCTGGATTTAAGGCCAGGCAAATTGTGCCGATAGGGGGAAGTAAATCAGATGAAAGCCGTTGCTTGGTTGGGGTTAATGATCTTGATTTTCACCCCTGCCCCGCTGGTCTATGCGCAGACCGGGGTCCAGTTGGGACCGATACAGCAACCCGGCACCAGCACCACCGATTCAGTTAAGAAAACTAAAGAGGTTGGCCCCCAGGGGCAAGTTAGCGAGAAAGAGGTGAAAACCACCAGCAGTAAGAGAGATCACGCCGATTATAAATATTCCGGCCTCCCGTGGAAATGGACCGGGGGAGTCAGCAATACCGGCCCTAATGCGGACCTGGTCAAAGATACCGGCCCCAAGGTCAGGTACACCGTGGACCGTCTGCCGGCCGGCGCCAACCCGGAAGAAGCCTTATGGGTAAAGATGCGGGACGGCAGGATGATGATGGTGGACCCGAAGCTGGTTCAAAATCTGCATTAGAAAAGAGGGGCCCAGGATTAACCCCGGCCCCTTTCACCAACCTATCGGTAATCTTTCCTTTTTTCCAGGCATTTCCTTAACTTCGCCACGATGGCGGTCCCTGGCCTGAGGCCCCCTTCCCCATGAACCTGCCGCGGCCGCTGATATCCCCCCAGGGCGGCGTTCAGGGGAGCACGATCAGGGGATAAATCGCCGCGCCTAAACGTCTCATACGAAGTAGCAGTCAAAAGACATTGATTATTCATGTCATTCTGAACGGAGCGCAGCGGAGTGAAGAATCTCGGGGGCTCAAAAAGAGAGATTCTTCACTGCGCTCAGAATGACAAATAATAGTCTTTTAATTGCCTTTTGATATCATGCCCCGGAACATCTCTTCCCCAGAACAATTCTCCGGCCGGCTGGCCGAGATCGGTCGCCAATGGTCGCCTCAGCAGGTGCGGGGGTCCGTTCGGCGCAATTCTCCTTGAAAGGGGGAATTTCACCCTATTCCGCCTTTTTCGCACCGTGAAATAATGGGGGGCGCCTGGGGGATATTTTTTCCTTGACACCCCACATATTGTGTTTTAATATAGTTATTAGCACAACATATCGCTATTTAAGGAAATTTCGGCAACCGCCGGAATTAAGGGGGAAATGATGGCGCCGCAAGGGGAAATCAGGGAAATCGCATGGGAACTGCCGTTAAGCCACAACGCCCAGGTAGTGCTGAAAAAGCGCTACCTCAAGAAGGACGAAACCGGGGAGACCACCGAAGCCGCCCCGGACATGTTCCGGCGGGTGGCCGACACCATCGCCGCCATCGACCGGCTCTACGACCCCCAGGCGGACGTGGCCGCCATCGCCCAAAAGTTCTACGACCTCATGGCGACGCTCAAGTTCATGCCCAACTCCCCCACCCTCATGAACGCCGGCCGGGAGCTGGGCCAGCTCTCCGCCTGCTTCGTCTTGCCGGTGGACGATAACATCGAGAGCATCTTCGAGGCGGTGAAACAAACCGCCCTGATCCACAAGTCCGGCGGCGGCACCGGCTTTTCCTTCTCCCACATCCGGCCCGCCAACGACCCGGTGCTCTCCACCAAGGGGGTAGCCTCCGGCCCCATCTCCTTCATGAACATCTTTGACGTGGCCACCGAAACCATCAAGCAGGGCGGCACCCGCCGGGGCGCCAACATGGGGATCCTTAGGATCGACCACCCGGATATCGAAGCCTTCATCACCTGTAAGAACGACACCAAGCGCCTCACCAACTTCAACATCTCCGTGGGTCTGACCGACGCCTTCATGGAGGCGGTCAAGGAAGACCGGGACTTCTCCCTGACCAACCCCCGCACCGGCCGGGAGGTCCAAAAGGTGAGCGCCGCCCGGCTCTTCGACCTCATCGTCCAGAGCGCCTGGTCCACCGGCGAGCCCGGCATCATCTTTCTGGACGCCCTCAACCGGGGCAACACCGTCCCCCACCTGGGGGAGATCGAAGCCACCAACCCCTGCGGCGAACAGCCGCTCCTGCCCTACGAGTCCTGTAACCTCGGGTCGCTGAACCTGGCCCAGGTGGTTAAAGGCGGCCAGGTCGACTACCCGGCCCTGGGCGAGATGGTCCGCGATGCGGTGCACTTCCTGGACAACGTCATCGACGCCAACCGCTTCCCCCTGGACCTCATCCGGGAGAAGACCCTGGAAACCCGGAAGATCGGCCTGGGGGTCATGGGCTTCGCCGATATGCTCCTGAAACTGAACATCCCCTATAACTCCGAGGAGGCCGTGGCCGTGGCGGAGCAGGTGGCGGCCTTCATCCAGCAGGAGGCCCGGGCCGCCTCCGCGGCGCTGGCCGAACAACGGGGCAACTTTCCCGCCTACCCCGGCAGCAAATACGACGCCAACGGGCAGGGGCGGATGCGCAACGCCACCACCACCACCATCGCCCCCACCGGCACCATCAGCATCATCGCCGGCTGCTCCAGCGGCGTCGAGCCCCTGTTCGCGGTCTCCTTCGTGCGCCGGGTCCTGGAAGGCACCGAATTGATCGAAGTCCACCCCTACTTCGAAGAACTGGCCAAGAGCCGGGGCTTCCACACCCCCGAGCTCATGCAGAGCATCGCCGGCACCGGCTCCATCCGGGATTTTAAGGAAATCCCCCAGGACGTGCGGCGCCTCTTCGTCACCGCCCACGAGGTCTCGCCCCAGTGGCACATCCGCCTCCAGGCCGCCTGGCAGAAATACACCGACAACGCCGTGTCCAAGACGGTGAACTTCCCCCGGCAGGCTACCCCCGACGACGTGCGGCAAGCCTACCTCATGGCCTTTGATCTGGGCCTCAAGGGCGTCACCATCTACCGGGACGGCAGCCGGGAGGAGCAGGTCCTGAGCTTCGGCGCCAAGTCCCCCAAGCTGCAGTACATCACCCCCCGGCCCCGGCCCGAGCGCACCACCGGGGTCACCGAACTCATCAACACCGGCTGCGGCAAGCTCTACGTCACCGTCAACCAGGATAACCTGGGCTTCTGCGAGGTTTTTGCCCAGATGGGCAAGACCGGGGGCTGCGCCAGCTCCCAGATCGAGTCCACCGGCCGCCTCATCTCCCTGGCCCTCCGCTCCGGGGTCAAGATCGACGCCATCATCAAGCAGATCACCGGCATCCGCTGCCCCATCTCCAACTGGCAAAACGGCAGCCAGGTGCTGTCCTGCCCCGACGCCATCGCCAAGGTCCTGGCCCACGTGGCCCAGATGGACCCGCCGGCCCCCACCATGGCCACCATGGGCGCCTGCCCCGACTGCGGCGGCTCCATCGAACACGAAGGCGGCTGCCTGGTCTGCCGGAGTTGTGGGTTTTCGCGGTGTAGTTAACAGAGGTTAAAAAGGAGGTAGAAATGGCTAAGGATGAAAAAACTTCGAAAGAAGTAGCAAGCAAAGCGGCTAAGCTATTAAAGAGTAAAAAAACTTCGAAAACTGTTAAATGTGTTGCCGGAAGTGCATTAACTCAAGCACGCGACAAGAAGAAAAAGTAGTAAAAATAGTGGCACCGGTGTCCCCCGGTGCAGATTTGGGGAAGGGGGCCAGAGGCACCCGTCCCTGCCCCCTTCCCCAAACCCCATTAAGGGAAAAAAGGGCGGGCACTGCCAGCCTTTTTAGAAATTTCAATCCTGGGGTTAATGGAAACAAGGCAAGCGGGTGGTGCCCACCCAAAGAGACGCAAACATAGATATCTTACATCCGGGGATTAAAATGAGTATATCTATTAGTAAAGGAGGAATCGCACCTCATTATAGAAAACTGATGGTTTTTATAGATGGCTCTAATTTTTTAATTCAACTATCTAAAGAATTAAATATTAATAATTTCCGCGCAGAAAAACCGGCTAATTCTGTCTTAAAAATAGGCGAGAAGTATATATCTCGGTCTATCCAACTTTGCAATAGACATCCTTATGAATTTGTTATTATTCGTAGATATTGGTTCTCATCATTTCAAGGGAATGATGAATACCACCTTTCCCTTAAAAAGGCCCTGCGAGAGCTTAATTTAGAACCAGTTTTATTTAAAAGGCATGACA
>JAHIKF010000166.1 GCA_018897875.1 Pseudomonadota bacterium
CTGGTCCTGATGCTCGAGCCCACCCACCAGTGTAATCTGGCCTGCCAGGGGTGCGGCCGCATCCAGGAGTACCGGGAAACTTTGGGACAGACCCTCACCCTGGAGGAGTGCCTTCAGGCCGTGGAGGACTGCGGCGCCCCGGTGGTCACCATTACCGGGGGCGAGCCCCTGCTCTATCCCCCGGTCTTTGAGCTGTTGGCCGAGCTGGTGCACCGCCGCAAGCATATTTATCTCTGCACCAACGCCATATTATTAGAAAAATCCCTGCCGCGGCTGCCCCGTTCCGACCGGTTGACCCTGAGCCTCCACGTGGACGGCCTGGCCCCCACCCACGACCGCCTGCTGGGCCGGCAAGGGCTGTTCAGCCTGGCCATCCAGGCCATCAAGGCCGCCAAGGCCCAGGGATTCCGGATCTGTACCAACACCACCATCTACAAGGAAACCGATGTCCAGGAGATCGAGATCCTGTTCTCCTACCTGGGCCACCTGGGCGTGGACGGCCTCCTGGTGTCCCCGGCCTTCAGCTTCGCCGGGGTCGATGACGGGCTGTTTCTCAGCCGGGAGGAAATCAACGATAAGTTCAACCGCTTAACCGCCAACGGCCACCGTTTCAAGTTCTTCAGCACGCCTTTGTACCTGAGTTTCCTCCGGGGGGAACGGAACTACGAGTGCACCCCCTGGGCCAACCCCACCCGCAATCCCATGGGGTGGCGGGCCCCCTGCTACCAGATCGTGGACACCCACTATCACACCTTTGTCGATATGATGCAGAAGACCCGGTGGGAGGACTACGGAGTGGGCCGGGACCCCCGCTGCGCCCAGTGCATGATGCATTCCGGGTTCGAACCCACGGTGGTGCGCGAGATGCGCGGCCTGACGGATATCTGGACCATGCTCCGGTGGAATCTCAGTTGAGTTTTGGTTTCCGGCCCCATGACTGCACTCCTGGAGGGGCAGAGGCTTCTCGTCTGTGCTTTTCTTTGGGTCGGCGCCAATGAATCGGCAGCGAGACCGGTTATATAGAGCGTTTGCCAAAAATTCCTTCTGATTGCTAGTTTTTAAATCCCCCTAAATCCCCCTTTTTCAAAGGGGGACTTTCTTAAGGAATTTCATTAAGTTCCCCCCTTTGGAAAAGGGGGGTAGGGGGGATTTGGGTTCTTGGAGCATGTGTCATAATGGAAAAAACTTTTGGCATTCCCTATATGTCAATGAGACCATGAGACCGTGGAACGCCCCCTGAGCCAATCCCCCGCCGATTCCCGCCTGATGAACGGCGCCACCCTGGTGCTGGTTTGTTTGGGGTTATACCTGCCCCTCTTCTGGCAGTTGCCCCTCTGGCGGTCGGAAGCCATGTATGCCCTGATCCCCCGGGAAATGCTGGCCGCGGGGTCATGGCTGACTCCCACCCTCAACGGGGCGCCCTACCTGGACAAGCCCCACCTGCTCTACTGGCTCCAATTGTTGAGCTACAAGCTCCTGGGGGTCTCGGTGTGGAGCGCCCGGGTCCCCACCCTGGTTATAACCGTGGGGGAAGTCTGGCTCACCTACCTCATCGGCCGGCGCCTGGTGGGGCCAAAAGCCGCCTGGCTGGGAGGAGTCATCCTCCTCACCGGCATCGGCTTTTTCGTCCTGCACCTGCTCATTCTCACCGATCACCTGGTGACGCTGTCGCTGCTGGCGGCGTTATATGGGCTGCTGCGCTGGGAGGCGCAGCCCGGATGCCGCTGGACGGCCCTGTTCTTTCTGGCCCTGGTGGCCGGGTTTCTCAGCAAGGGTTTCATCGGGCTGGTCTTTCCCGGCTTGATCGGCCTCCTCTATACCTGGCACCTGCGGGAGCGCCGTTTGTTGAGGCTGTTGTTCTCGCCCGGGGGGCTTGCCCTGGCTGCCATCCTCCTGGTTGCCTGGGGCTGGGCGACGGAGTCGGCCAATCCCGGCTGGCTCAAGTTCCAGGTCGTCAACGAACAGATTATGCGGTTCCTGGGCCGGCGGGAGCCCGCGGACGTCAACTCCTTCACCATCGCCGGGTTCTATGTGTTTCTGTCCATCTGGCTGATGCCCTGGACCTTCATGCTGCCGTCAGCCCTTTACCGTTTCTGGCCGGCCACCCGGCCCGGCCGGGAAGTGGGAGCTGCCGGGCGGCTGCTGCTCATCTGGGCTGCGGTCATCCTGGGCTTTTTCACCCTGTCGTCCAGCCGCATCGAATATTATTCCCTGCCGGCCCTGCCGGCCCTGGCCCTGATTTTGGGGTGGCGCCTCCAGCGGTACCTGGACACCCCGGGAGACCGGATCATTCCGTGGACCCTGCTGGCCCTGGGCCTCTTGGGGCTCTTGCTCCTGGTGCTGTTGCCTTATCTGGAGCAGGTCTGCGTTGACAATCGCCGGGAGTTCCTCGGCATGGTCAGCCTCATTTCTCCCCTGGCCCGGCAGGCCACCTGGGTCATTCCGGCGGTGGCCCTGGCGGGGGTCCTGGCTGCCTGGCTCCGGCGTCCCCGCCTGGCGGTGGCCGCCTATGGCGTCCTGGCCCTGGCCATAACCTGGTTTACCTTCCAGACCATGGCCGTACTCTCTCCCTTGATGTGCGACCAAGCCGCGGGCGAATATATCCGGCGGGTGGCGTCCCCCCAGGACCTCCTGATCATGGGGCCCATCGAAGAGTTTGAATACGGGGCCTCCCTGGAATTTTACGCCCGGCGCCATATCCTCATGGTCAAACGGAACGGCCTGCCCCAGTTTCCCTACCCGGTACCCGCGGCCTCGGACTACATCATTACCCCGGAACGCCTGCAGGAGTTGTGGCAGGCGCCCCGAAAAGTCTTTTTGCTCCTGGACAACGCCACCCCGCCGGAGTTTTTCTTAAGAGACGCCACCGCGGTCTTGACCCTGCCAGGCAAGCGCCTGCTGGTTAACCACCCCTGAGGGTTGTGGCGCCTCGCCCGTCGAGGGGTTGCCCGCCACCATGCCTTGATTCGCCTCGAATTTAAGCCTGCCCGGATTCCGGCATTTCCCTTGCCCAAATTGCCCCTAATACTACTGTGTCAATAAATAGTTGCAAAAACTAGCAAACTATGCGTATGCTGAGTACATGACAAATGCACCCTTACCCAATATCGAGGCCAGGTTTCGTGCGTATGCGGAAAAGCTGTCCACTGCGTTGGGTCATGCAGACAGGGTGGAACCTTTCCGGGCTTACTGCACGGGCCTGTTGTTGCCTGTTGAGCGCAAAAGTGTCGAACCCATGGCGGCACAGCTTGCTCCGGGCCAAGTAAGTGCCAAACACCAATCCCTGCATCATTTTGTGGCCCAGGCATCTTGGCGTGATGACGCGGTGATGCGGGCGGTTCAGGATTATGCCCTGCCAAAGATGCAGAACCAGGGGCCGATTTTGGCGTGGATCGTGGATGACACCGGATTTCCCAAAAAAGGCAAACATTCGGTGGGAGTGGCCAGGCAATATTGTGGTCAACTGGGAAAACAGGATAACTGCCAGGTTGCCGTGTCTGTTTCCGTGGCCACCGCTTACGCCAGTCTGCCGGTGGCCTACCGGCTCTATGTGCCGGAGAAGTGGGTTGAGGACAGCCATCGGCGCCAGCAGGCAGGAATTCCGGCAGAGGTTGCATTTCAGACCAAACCCGATATTGCCCTGGA
>JAHIKF010000167.1 GCA_018897875.1 Pseudomonadota bacterium
GCACCTGCCCCGTTATCTGGCGGAATTTTGTTACCGCTTTAATCGACGCTTCTGGGAACCCCAAATGTTTAACCGGATGATCACTGCGTGTCTTAATGCTCAAACCGTTACCTTTTCGGAGCTAAGGCAATAAGCGTAATATTTAAAAGGTATTTGGGGCAGAGATGGGATAAGCGACGATAATCTCTGTTACCGAAAACGGAAAACAGAAAACAGTTTCTCAATGGAGATAAAACCCCTGGACTTTTTAATCGGCTTGAGCCTGGGCCTGGCCCTGGGTGTCGGGGGCGCCGTGCTGGTGAGCCGCATCCGGGGCTGGCTGGGGTACTCCGAGACCGGCCGCCTGCGGGCCGAGAACCGCGTGCTTGCGCGCCGCCTGGCGGCCAAGGACCGGCACATCGGGCGGATGCTGGCCGAGACCCAGCGCCTGGCGGAGCGGCTAGGGCAGAAGCAAGGCGTGTCCCAGGCGGAAGATACGTGTTTAAAAAAAAATGATTAACCTGCGGGGATTGTAGGGGCGGGTTTTAAACCCGCCCCTACAGCTGCCCCGGCGATTAAGGAGGCATTATGGCCCCAAAAGATCTTTCTCTAAACGGTGCCCTGGTGGGCGGCATGGCCGGCTGGGTGGCCGAAGTAGCCATCATGGAAGTCACCGGGCACCACGTCACTACGGGTATTCTGGAGCTTCTGGGCGCGGCCGCGGGCATGTGGCGCCTGGACCGGCGCCTGGCCCGGTCGCTCACCGACACCCTGGCGCAGGCTCAGGATGGCCCGGGCCGCGATTACCAGGAGGTGAAGCGCCGCATCGACGAACTGACCCGGGACCTGCCGGAGTTACGCGAGATCCTGGGGAACATGGTGGACGCGGGCATCTCGGCCCAGCAGGCCTGATTACGGCGAGGCTGACTGGGGCGGGGAAGTCCCCCTTGGTTAAAGGGGGATTTAGCGGGATTTTGAGAAGTTATATAATCCCCCCCAACCCCCCTTTAAAAAAGGGGGGAGTTTGGGTCTCAAACCTCGTTATGGGTTGAGAAGATAAAAAACCGATGAGTTACCGGACGACAACATGCTAGGCCTGGGGCTGTTGGTGCGCCTGGGGCGCCAGGTGCTGGCGGGACCGGTGGCGGATTCGGGGATGCTGCCCGCCGGCTACTACCGCCACCTAGCGCTGGAGGCCCTGGAGGCGGAGGATTTTCCCGGGGCCCTGCGCTTCCTGAAGTGGGCGGCAGACCCCCTCCTGGCCCAGATCATGGTCTTCCGCCTGCGGCTCCTGAGCGCCCGGCACCGGCGGCAGTCCGAGGCCGTACAAGACCTCGCGGCCTCGGAGTCGAGTGCTGAGCGCCGGGAGCACTACAAAACCCTGCTGATAGAGGAGGCCCGGGCCCTGGAACTCCTGCAAGACTACGAGGCCAGGGCGATGGCGCACCTGGGAGGCCCGCGCCGGGCCCCGCCGGTGTAGTGTTATGTTCCGTAATTTATTAGGATAAATATATTGCGGTGATTTTCCGGAAACCTTTTTAAGTCCCCCTTTTTTAAAGGGGGATTTAGGGGGAATAATAGGGAGTTATTTATAATCCCCCCTGCCCCCCTTTAGAAAAGGGGGGTGCTAATTCTTGGTTTTGAATACCGCACTAATTTGGGAACGCCACACTAGGCCGCGGAAAAAGCCGGGGCCGGCCCGGGCAACCACGACCGATCATTGAGGCAATTCTGTTAACAGGCGGCTGAAAAAGCTTTTTTTGTTATCTTGAGTCCTTGGAAGGATCTCAACCAGATGAAAATGCGAGATGCTTCGCTGCGCTCAGAATGACTCGTTTGGGGAATTGGTAGTTTGTCATCAGCCTGTCAGAGACGAAACGGCAAGGGTCATCTATCCCGGCCTTTTTTTGTGGCTTCAGCCCTCCCATTTTGACTTTCTGCCGATAATCCGGTTTTTTGTCGGGGCGCACCCAGGTGTGCGCCCAGGGCGGACAAGCAGGTCCGCCCCTTGTTCGCCTGTTTGCATTGAAAAATTGATATAATAGAGAAAAATGGAATCAGACAGTTATTATATGGGGCTGGCTCTGGAGATGGCCCGGGAGGGGTCGGCCGCCGGCGAGGTGCCGGTGGGGGCGGTGCTGGTGGATGAGGCCGGCGAGGTCCTGGCTCGGGCCTTTAACCGGCCCATCGGCTTAAACGACCCCACGGCCCACGCCGAGATCCTGGTTTTGCGGGCAGGGGCGCGGCTCCGGGGGAATTACCGGTTGCCGGGGTTGAGCCTTTATGTTACCATCGAACCTTGCATCATGTGCCTGGGGGCGATGCTGGCGGCCCGGGTGCGGCGGGTGGTGTTCGGGGCCCCGGACCCCAAGGGCGGCGCCTGCGTTTCGCTCTACCATTTGCCCGAAGATGCCCGTCTTAACCACCGCCTGGAAGTGACGGGCGGCATCCGGGAGCACGAGTGCCGGGAGCTGGTGCAGGAGTTTTTTAAGGCCCGGCGTTAAATGCGGGTTCTGGGTTCTGGGTTTTGGGAAAAAACTGGCAGCAGTCATTCGCGGGCTTTTGGCACACCCATAAATTATGAAAAGATACGTAGCCGTTTCCGGCCATTAATTGGTGCGTAGAACGCACCCTACGGAAGGCTGTTCGTAACAGAGGATATTGATTCCCGAAACCCAGAACCTAAAAACCAAAACCCAATGGAGGGGTACCGAAGAGGCCGTAACGGGGCCGACTCGAAATCGGCTTGGGGGCTCATCACTCCCACGTGGGTTCGAATCCCACCCCCTCCGCCACTGTAAGATGGGCGAAAAGGAAAAACGGGCCAAAGGCGAAAAGGGGAGGGCCAGCCTCGGTTTTTTTTCTGTGGCGGGCAGGAGGGTGTACCCATGGGACTGACGTATATCAGCAAGAACTGTGAGATCTACCTGGGCGAGGACAGCGCCTACCGGGAAGACATGGGCAGCCTCCCCCTGGATTGCATTATCTCGGCAGAGGAGTATAATGCGCTGCCGGAGGAGCAGAAAAAGGATTACGAGGTCCTGGTGGCCAAGCCTAAAAAGTGAGCAGTGAGCCGTGAGCAGATGTAGGGCGGGCATTGCCCGCCATTTTGGGGGTGCCGGGCGCAGCGTACCACTGCACAGGCTGGAAAGCCTGTGCTACCAAAGACAACATAAATAACCGGAGAGATGCCCGAGAGGCTGAAGGGGCACGATTGGAAATCGTGTGAGGGCCTAATAAGTCTTCCGAGGGTTCGAATCCCTCTCTCTCCGCCATTTCAACTACCTGTTTTCGGTTTTCCGTAAAAGCTTCTTCGCCCAGGTAAACATATTCATTCGCGGCAATTAGCATCCCTTGACACAGTTTAGAAAACAGAGAAAAAGATTGTAAAGGCTTTTTCAACCGAAAACAGAAAACGGAAAACAGAAAACGGTCTTTCAATGGCTTATCAGGTACTGGCCCGGAAATGGCGTCCCCAAACCTTTGAGGAAGTGATGGGCCAGGAGCCCATCACCCGGACGCTGCAGAACGCCCTGACCGCCGGGCGGGTGGCCCACGCCTTTCTGTTCAGCGGCCCCCGGGGAGTAGGCAAAACCTCGGTGGCCCGCATCCTGGCCA
>JAHIKF010000168.1 GCA_018897875.1 Pseudomonadota bacterium
AGCGCACCGGCCTGATCGGGGCCTTGATTTTGGGAGCTCTCTTCGGCCTGGTGCTGTCGCCTTGCGCCTCCCCGGTGCTGGCGGTGATCCTGACCCTGGCCGCGGTCAAGGGCGAGGTGGCTTACGGCAGCACTTTGCTCTTCGCCTACGCCTTGGGACAGGGGACCCTGATCCTGGTGGCGGGCACCTTTACCGGGGTGATCGAGAGTTATTTGCAATCAAAAAGCGCCAGGGTGGGCACCCTGCTCCAAAAAGCGGCCGGCGGCCTGATCTTCTTTGCCGGCTGCTACATCTTGTTCCAGGGAATCAGAAATTGGTGATCCCCGGAGGGGATCAAAAGGAATCAGGCTATGAAAGATCAGGATATCAAGGAAGTAATCAAGGACCGTTACGGCAAGATCGCCCGGGGGGAGCAGACTTTCTGCTGTCCTTCCTGCGGGCCGACGGTGACTGACCAGTGCCTGGCCGTGGGCTATACCGCCGAGGATTTGCAGTTGGTTCCCGAACTAGCCGTTCTGGGAGTGGGCTGCGGCAACCCCACCGCCCTGGCGGACCTCACAGAAGGCGAAACGGTCCTGGACCTGGGCGCCGGCGCCGGCATCGACGTCTTCCTGGCGGCCAAAAAGGTGGGGCAGAACGGCCGGGTTATCGGCGTGGACATGACCGAGGACATGGTGGCCCGCGGACGGCAACTGGCCCAGGAGTACGGCTTCGGCAACGTGGAATTTCGCCTGGGTTATATTGAGCATCTCCCGGTGGATTCGGCCACCGTGGATGTCGTCATCAGCAATTGCGTCATCAACCTGACCCCGGACAAGCTGGCGAGCTTCACAGAGGTTCGTCGGGTCTTAAAGGCGGGCGGGCGCATCCTCATTGCCGACCTGGTGACCGCCGGCGAATTGCCGCCGGACGTACGGGCCAGCGCCGCGGCCTGGGCCGATTGCCTGGCCGGGGCCATGGCAAAGGAGGCCTACCTGGAAACCATCCGGAGCGCCGGTTTTGCGGAAGTAACCGTGGTTTCGGAGTCTCCCTATGAGGCCCCGGGGATGGACGCGCGGCTTCAGGGAAAAATATTGAGTGTGAAGGTCCGCGCCTTTAAGCGGTAAGAATAAGTCAACCATGGGAGGAGACATGGTGAAAGGCAAAATCGGTATCATAAGTATCGTGGTCCTGGGGATCTTGGGTGCGGCGGTCCTGACCCACGCCGAACCGACTAAGGTGAACCAGGTGGTTTATATCACCAAGAGCAAGGCCTGCGGCTGCAGCGCCAAGAGCTTCCACGCCGCGGACGCGTTGGTGAACCAGACTTTCACCGGGCCCCGGCAGGCTTTGCTGAAGCGCATAGATTACGACACCGACCGGCAAGCCGCGGTGCCCTATATCGGCGAGTACCGTCTCATCCAGTTGCCGGCCTTGCTCTTTCTGGACGCCCAGAACCACATGCTCTGGATGGCCGTGGGGGAGGTAGCGAAAGAGGACGTAGCCGCAAAGCTCTCCCAATTCGGCAGTTGAACCAAATCATAGTAGTGACGATTGGAGAAGCTGATGGAAAATTTAAAGACGAAAATAGTCGTGCTGGCTGTAACTCTGCTCTTGGGAATTGCCGGGCCAGCCGCTTCCTACGGAGAGCAGCCCAGGCTGACTCAGGTCGTCTATATCACCCTGACCAAAGCCTGCGGCTGTACTTTAGTCATTTGTCAAGCGGGCGATATCGTGGTGGGGAATGTGTTTAACGGCGCCAGGCAGAGCCTGCTTAAACGCATCGATTATTCCACCGACAAGGAGGCTGCCAGGGTTTATCTCAAGAAATACCGGGTGACCCAGGCGCCGGCCCTGTTGTTTTTGGATGCCCAGGGCAACCTGCTCTGGATGAGGGCAGGGGAATTAAGCGAACCAGGAATCGCCGCCCAACTGGGCAAGTTCGGGATGTAATCCCGACAAAGCGAGGTAAATTCAGCGTGGAGCATACATCGGAAAAGGCTACGGGACTCGGAATGGAACCGAAGGAATCATACTGGATCACCGCCTGGAAAAAAGGGACGGGGGTTTTGTTTGGCCGGGAAGGCAAAATTTTTCTCCTCTTTGCGGGCATCTTCCTCTTTGCCTACTACCTTCCCCTGGGAAACGCCAAGGTCCAGGAGGCCATTCTCGAAGCCTTCAAAATGCTCCAGGCCTATGCCCGGAATCACACCCTCACCTGCGTGGTGCCGGCCCTGTTCATCGCCGGGGCCATCATCACCTTTCTGTCCCAAGCCGCGGTGCTGCGCTACCTCGGCCCCACGGCCAATAAGTTTCTGGCCTACGGCGTGGCCTCGGTCTCCGGCTCCATCCTGGCGGTGTGCTCGTGCAGCGTGCTCCCCATGTTCGCCGGCATCTATAATATGGGGGCCGGCCTGGGACCGGCTTCGGCGTTTCTCTACAGCGGCCCGGGCATCAACATCCTGGCCATCTTTCTCACCGCCCGGGTGTTGGGTCTGGAACTGGGCATCGGCAGGACCGTGGGCGCGGTGGGTTTCGCCTTCATCGTGGGATTGCTCATGGCCTTCTTTTTCCGCAAGGAAGAAAAAGTCAAGGTGGCTGCGGCCATGCACCTGCCGCCGGTCGAGGCGCCCCGGCGGCCCCTGTGGCAGACCACGATCTATTTCTTCAGTTTGGTGTTCTTCCTCATCTTCGCCGCCTGGGTCACCCCCCGGGACGTCACCATCCACCTGCAAGACGGGCAACA
>JAHIKF010000004.1 GCA_018897875.1 Pseudomonadota bacterium
CGGGATGCCGTAGGCGCTCAATATGGCCTTGGATTCCAATTCCGTCAGCACGCCCCCCTGGCGCTCCAGGCGTTGGGCCAAAAACGTGCGGGCCTGCCGGGTATTGACGCTCAGCTCCTGGGTCAGCCGGGGCGGGGTGTCTTGTAAGAGCTCCAGGTGGCGGGAGTAGACATACATCTCCATGAAAGTGTCCACCGCCTGCTCCGGGGTCTCAAAGGTGGGGATGCCGGCGGCATTGAGAATCTGGACCCCCGCCTCCACGTCATCGCCCCCCATCCACACCGCGAACACCGGCCGGCCCTTGCCGCCGATCTCCGGAGCCAGGGCCTGGGCCACAGCCGTGGGATCGGTCATGGCCTGAGGGGACAGGATGATCACCAGGCCCGAGAGTTCCGGCGCCGCCATGGCCACCTGTACCGCCCAGAGATAGCGCTCCGGCGGGGCGTCCCCCAGGATGTCGATGGGGTTTCCCCGGCTCCAGTAAGGCGGCAGGAATTCATCCAACTGCTCCAGGGTTTCAGGCGACAGGGTAGCGGGCTCCATATTCCAGCGCCCCAGGGCATCCACCGCCATGACCCCCGGGCCGCCGGCGTTGGAGATGATCCCCAGGTTCCCGCCGGTGGGGCGCTTCACCTTCCCCAGGGCCTCGGCGCAGTCGAAGAGCTGCCCGATGGTGTCCACCCGGATGATCCCGGCCCGCCGGAACGCGGCATTATAGGCCCGGTCGGCCCCGGCCATGGCCCCGGTATGTGAGGCCGCGGCCATGGCTCCGGCCCGGCTGCGCCCGGCTTTAATCAGAATGATGGGTTTAACCCGGGACACGGAGCGGGCCGCGCTCATAAACTTGCGGTGCTGGGTCAGGTTTTCCATATAGATGACGATGCTCCTGGCGCGCTCCTCGTTGCCCAGGTAATCGATCAGGTCGCCGAAATCCACGTCGGCCATGGACCCCAGGCTGATGAAGTGGCTGAAGCCGATCTTCTTGGGGATGGCCCACCCGAGGATGGAGCTGCACAGGGCGCCGCTCTGGGAGATGAAGGCCAGGTTGCCCGGTTGGGCGCAATGGGGCGCAAAGCTGGCGTGTAACTTGGACGAGGGGCAGAGGACACCCAGGCAGTTAGGCCCCAGGTAGCGGATCCCCGCTTTTTGAGCCTCCGCTTTGATGGCGGCTTCGATCTCCTGGCCCCGCGCCCCCGTTTCTTTGCCGCCGGCGGAAATGATGATGGCAGCCGCGATCCCGGCCTGGCCGCATTCCCGCATGACATCGGGCACATCCCGGATGGGAATGGCGATGATGGCCAGATCCATGGGCTCGTTGACGTCAGTGACCAGGGGATAGGCGGGCAGCCCCTGGATTTCCTGATACTTGCGGTTAACCGGGTAAATCTTGCCTGGAAAGCCATCCCGGAGAAGATTGCGCACCAGGGCCTGCCCGATGGTATTCTCCTTTTCACTGGCGCCGATTACCGCCACCGCTTCCGGTTTGAAAAATGCCTCCAGGGAAGGCTTACGCATGGGGTTATCCTTTGCCGTCTGGCAGGGTTAAGGGTAAGAACCGGCGCCGGCCCCGGGACGGTTGGCCGCCGCCGTAAAAGACGGTCACCCGGTGGCTCAGGGCGCCGGTGCGTCCCCGGCCGTACCGCGACAGGGCTGGGGAAACCTTGTGGGGCAGGGTGTCCCAATCCTCCCGGGCCCCGGTGGCGCCACCGCCGGCTTCCCCGATCAGAATAAGATAATGCAGAAAATCCGTTTGGCAAAGGGGGGCCACCGATTGGCCCGGCGGCGGCCAGGCATAGAGCACCACCTCCGGGCGCAACTCCCGGGCTGCAGTGAGGGCGTCGGCCCGCTCCACCCCGGCATAGACCGGCAGGTCCGAGACGAACTCGCCGTCGCCTCGATCCACGGCCCGGAACCTGATGCCAAGGGCGGCGCATTCGGGGGCCAGGGCCGCAGTGAGATAGCCCCGGCCGACCCCGGCCTCCAGGAGCCGGGTTACTCTCAAGAGTTTGAGGTAGCGCATCAGGGTCTGGACCCACTCCCGGGACGGGAAGAAATAGACCCCGGTGGCCTGGGACAGGGCCATGAGCCAGGCCGCCTCGTCGGGGACCCCATGGGTAAGCTCCCGCCAGCGGGCCTCGGGGAGGAGATGTTCCAAGGGGCCTTCCCCGGGGCCCGGCAGGCGCACCAGGTCCCGGGCGAAGCGCTCAAAGGCGCGGTATTCACGGAAGCTTGGGCCGGATAGCATGGCTCTTGACTAACCCCGCAAAAAAAGTTCAAGGTTCAAAGTTATTCAGCACCGTCCGGTTTGGTTTTTGCACCGGAGGCTGCTCGTCATACGTCGTCCAACAATGCAGAAATTAGCTAAATCACTTTTTGCTCAGAGAAGAATACTTCCCCCTCACCCTGACCCTCTCCCCCATTGGGGGAGAGGGGAAAAGATGAGACTGATTTGATGCCCTGCCATCATAAAAAAACCCGGCGACCTAACCTACCCCCTCTCCACCCGCTTCGGGGAGAGGGTTGGGGTGAGGGGGGCCGAACGACCACATGCAATTTCCTAACCGGACACTGCTGAAATTTATTGTGGTTTTTATAGTTTTTATAGGGCGGCCTGTGGCCGCCGGAATTCGGCACACCAGGCTGGCAGCACAGGCATCTCGCCGGTGGCCCAAGGGTGGCGGGCACGGAGGCCCGCCCCACCAACTAATGAGGTGGCACAGGCTTTCCAGCCTGTGCAGGTGTAGGGAACGCCCTACGCACCGACATGGCGGGCGGGACGCCCGCCCCACGAACTTTTCATAATTTACGGGTGGGGCCCAGGCCCAGGCGCAACTTTCTGGACAGGCCCCCGCCCCAAATTTCCCCAGATAAAATCTTACCACGAAAGGGGAGTAAATGGGGGCCTGCAGCTTTTGGCTTGAAGTTTCTCACATTTTAGCAATAATATAAGTGATCCTGCCAAGTGGTTCCCAGGGTTAATTTCGCTCTAAAGTTCACCTGTCGAAGCCATGCCAAATCCTTTACAGGCATTGAGAGAATCCCAGGGCTCAAGCCCTGCCAAGACCTGGGCGCCGCGGCCGGGACCCACGGCTTGGGGCCGCGGCCTAGTCGGGAGGCCGCGCTGGCGCCGGTGGCCGGGATTGGCCTTGATCGCCACGCTTCTGGTGCTCCTGGGGGCCGGGGGGTGCAACTCCTCCTCCCAGACCACCAGCCGTCCCTTGTGCGTCGCCGGCTCCACCTCGGTGCAGCCCTTCGCGGAAAAATTGGCGGAGATCTATATGCACCAGCACCCCGGGGTCCGCATCGATGTGCAGGGGGGCGGCTCCAGCGCCGGTATCTATGCCGCCACCCAGGGGGCCGCCGACCTGGGGGCCTCGTCCCGGGAGCTGCTGGGTGAGGAAAAAAAACTGGTAGAGATTGCCATCGCCTTTGACGGCATCGCGGTGATCGTCCACCCCGCCAATCCCCTGACCACCATCACCCTGGCGGAGATTCGGAAGATCTTCAGCGGGGCCGTGACCAACTGGAGCGCCCTGGGCTTGCCGCCCCATGCCATCCACCTCATCACCCGGGAAGAGGGCTCCGGTACCCGGGAGGCCTTCGAACACCTGGTCATGAACAAGCAGGAAATCACCCCCGCCGCCCTGGTCCAGGACTCCAACGGCTCGGTGCGGGAGATTGTCGCCGGCGACCCGCACTCCATCGGTTACATCTCCGCCGGCCTGGTGGATGACCGGGTCAAGGCCCTGTCCATCGACGGGGTCCTCCCCACCCGGGAGAACATTAAAACCCATGCCTACAAACTGGTGCGCCGCTTCCTCTTTGTGGCCCGGGCGGCGCCCGCCGGCCCCGGTAAGGACTTCGTGGACTTCGTCTTGGGACCCGATGGCCAGGGTATCCTCGAGACCGAAGGTCTGGTGGGGGTGAAGTGATGCACCGGGAGAAATTCATCGAACGCGTGCTGTTGCTCCTGGCCCTGTCTTCCGTCGGCTCCCTGGCCCTGATCACCATTTTTATTTTTCTGGAGGGTTTTCCCCTCATCCTCTCCGTGGGGCTGAAGGACTTCATCCTGTCCAGCCACTGGGCCCCCACCAAGGGCCACTTCGGCATCCTGGCCATGATCATCTCCTCGGTTCTGGTCACCCTCGGGGCCATGATCATCGGGGTGCCCCTGGGCCTGTCCTGCGCCATCGTGCTGGCGGAGTTCTCCCCGAAGCGCCTGAAAATGGTGTTGAAGCCCACCCTGGAACTCCTGGCCGGCATTCCCTCGGTAGTGTATGGCTTTCTGGGGGTCATCTGGCTGGTGCCCCTCATCCGCAACTACCTGGGGGGCCCCGGGCTGTCGCTGTTGGCCGGGTCCATCATTTTGGGCATCATGATTCTCCCCACGGTCATCAGCATCTCCATCGACGCCCTCACCGCGGTGCCGGACCCCTACCGGGACGGCTCCCTGGCCCTGGGGGCCACCCGGTGGCAGACGGTAAGCCGGGTGGTGCTGCCCGCGGCCCGCTCCGGCATCATCACCGCGATCATTCTCGGGATGGGCCGGGCTATCGGGGAGACCATGGCGGTGATCATGGTGGCCGGCAACGCCCTCCAGATCCCTACTTCTATTCTGGACCCGGTGCGCACCCTGACCAGCAATATCGCCCTGGAGCTGGGCTACGCCGCCGGCCGCCACCGGGAGGCCCTGTTCGCCACCGGTATCGTGCTGTTCATCATCATCATGATCCTGAATCTGAGCGCCACCCTCATCACCCGGCGGCGGTAGGGAAGGAAGGTTTTGGGTTTTAGGTTCTGGGTTTTAGATTAAAAAGAAAAGCAATATCGATGAGTTAGATAATTTATCGGAAGTATATAAAAGGCAAAATGGTATAAGTCCGTGCGACTCGATCCCCATCTCAGCCAAGGCCTGGTAAAAACGCTCCTCTGGACCCTTACCGGCTTCACTTTGCTGATCCTCATCTTTATCATCGCGGATATTGCCGTCAAGGGCCTGCCCCAGGTTACCCCGGCGTTTCTCTCCCAGAATTCCACCGACATGGGCCGGGCCGGCGGCATCTTCCCTACTATCGTGGCCACCGCCTACATCACCCTGCTGGCCATTTTGCTGGCCTCCCCCCTGGGAGTGGGGACCGCCATCTACCTGACGGAATATACCCGGGAAGGCTGGGCCACCCGGATCATCCGCTTCGGGTCCGAATGCCTGGCGGGGGTGCCCTCCATCATCCTGGGCCTCTTCGGCTTCGTCCTGTTCGTCTTGAAGCTCGGGTTCGGCTGGTCGGTGCTCTCCGGCAGCCTTACTTTGGCCATCATGGTGCTGCCCATCATCATCCGCACCTCGGAGGAGGCCATCAAGGCCGTGCCCCAGGATTACCGCACCGCCTGTTATTCCCTGGGCATGAGCCAGTGGCAGACCGTCACCCGCATCGTGCTCCCCAGCGCCCTGCCGGGGATTACCACCGGCATTATGCTGAGCATCGGCCGGTCCCTGGGGGAGACCGCGGTGCTGCTGTTCACCGCCGGGGCGGCGCTGCGCACCCCGGTGTCGGTGTTCGATTCCGGCCGCACCATGGCGGTCCACTTCTACATCCTGGCCCGGGAAGGCATCTCTATGCCCAACGCCTACGGCACCGCCGCGGTTTTGGTCATTTCCATCCTGCTGATCAACATCGTGGCCTACACCCTGATGCAGCGGATGATGAAAAGGTATGGCTGAAATGAGGCGAGAGAAATTCTGTAAAGGTTGGTCAACTGCAAGCATTGTAACCCCCGGCGGCGGAAAAATGCCTGGTGCGTCGTGCGCACGCTACATTTCGTCAATCTTTAGTCTTGGCTGAAAGCTGAGAGCTGACTGCTGATAGCTGTTATGACCGCAGACCCCCAAGATAAAATCCGGATCGAGGACCTGTCCTTCTTTTTCGGCGATTTTCAGGCCCTGGATGGGATCACCCTGTCCATCCAGCCGCATGAGATTTTCGGCCTCATGGGACCATCCAAGAGCGGCAAAAGCACTCTCCTCCGGGTCTTGAACCGCATGTGCGATCTCATTGTCGGGGTCCGGGTGACGGGTGGGGTCTGGCTGGATGGGGAAGATATCCTGGCCCCGGACTGCGATGTGGTGGGATTGCGGCGGCGGGTGGGGTTGGTGCTCAGCCGGCCGACGCCGCTGCCTCGCTCCGTTTACGAAAACCTGGCCCTGGCCCCCCGCCTGGCCGGGAAAAAGGGTCGGGGCGCGTTGGACGAAGTGGTGGAGACCAGCCTTAGGGCGGCGCAACTCTGGGGCGAAGTCAAGGACCGGCTCCATGATTCGGCCTTAAAACTCTCCGGCGGCCAGCAGCAGCGGCTGTGTCTGGCCCGCACCCTGGCCATGGAGCCCGAAGTGATTCTGCTGGACGAACCGACCAGCGGTTTGGACCCCATTTCCACCGCCAAAATCGAGGCGACCTTGCTGCAGCTGAAAAATGATTATACTATCATCCTGGTGAGCAACAACACCAAGCAGATCGCCCGGGCCACCGACCGGGTGGCTTTTCTGCTGATGAGCCAAATCATCGAGATCGGGGACACCAGGCAGGTCTTCACCGTCCCCGCCAACCGGAAGACCGATGACTATATTTCCGGCCGCTTCGGATAAGGGCCCCCCGGCTCCGGCTCCGGACATCATCGTGCTCCGGCGCCTCAACCTGTTCTATGGGACTTTTCAGGCCCTGCAGGACATCGACGTCACTTTTCCCCGGCAGGCCATCACCGCGCTCATCGGGCCCTCGGGCTGCGGCAAATCCACCCTGCTCCGTACCCTCAACCGCATGAACGACCTCATCGAGGGGGTAAGGATTGAGGGCGAGGTTCTCATCGACGGCCAGGACATCTTCGGCCCCGACGTGGTCCTCACCGACCTGCGCAAAAAGGTGGGCATGGTCTTCCAGCGCCCCAACCCCTTTCCCCTGTCCATCTACGACAACGTGGTCTACGGCCCCCGCCTCCACGGGCAGCCTGGCAAAGCCGAACTGCAAGAGATCCTGGAGCGCTCCCTCACCGCGGTGGAAATGTGGGGCGAAGTCAAGGACCGCCTCAAGACCTCGGCCCTGTCGCTCACCGAAGAGCAGCAACAGCGCCTGTGCATCGCCCGGGTTCTGGCGGTGGAACCGGAAATCCTGCTCATGGACGAACCCTGCTCGGCCCTCGACCCCTTAGCCACCCTGAGGATCGAAGAGCTCATGCAGGAACTCAAGCGCAACTACACCATCATCATCGTCACCCACAACATGCAGCAGGCGGCCCGGGCCTCGGACCTCTCCGGCTTCATGTACCTGGGGGAACTCATCGAAATCGGCTCCACGGGCGATATCTTCACCCGGCCCAAGGACTCCCGAACGGAGGACTATATTACGGGGAAGTACGGGTAGGATAATAAATTTGAGGAAATTATGAAAAATAGCCAAGTTATAGAGCTTTATTATCGGTTAGAAAGTATCAAAACTGTAGATTTCAAATCCCCTCCACCAATCGAAGAAGAAGAAACTTCCTTTAATTATTCCCTTAATAATGGAATATTAACAATTAAATTAAAGCAGCCTTGTTCTAGCGTAGAAGAGGCGCATAATCTGGTCGACGATTTTCTTCGGTCTTGGGAAATTGATGATGCTATACGAAATGGGAGGTGCAGATGTGAATTTAAACTCTATGATGCAAAGATTATTGATCCGAATAATCCCAATAATATAATTATTTATTCACATGGCGGGGTTAGTGTAGGAGGAGGATCATCTGATATAAAAACTACTTACCCTCGTTATCCTAATCCTCCGAAATTTTTTAAAATATCTCCTGATGTGATAACTTGTGGCAACGATATGAAAGATATTTAGAGAATCATGAGCCACTTCAGTCTATGGCTTACTTTTGCTTTACTCTCCTTAAATGTAAGTTGGTGAATCTGAAGAGGGCAAAAGAAATCTATCGAATAGACCCTAAAGTTCTTACCAAGCTTAGCGAACTAACTTCTACTAAAGGTGATGAAAAAACTGGTCGAAAATTTAAGAGTGCAGGTCCTTTAATTGCAATGGAGATTAGATGGATAGAAGCAACGATAAAGACAATTATTCGTAGAGTTGGAGAGATTGATACTGCCGCATCTCTACCCATTATAACTATGAACGACCTTCCGAAGCTTTAATAAAACATATCCCTGCCTGCTGTGTGGTATTATGGGTAGGGGCCAGGCGCCTCGACAAATCCCCCTGCGGTTCCCCACCAGCCCCCCTCATATCCGATGGGCCATGCGGCGTACCCCCTCCCGGAAGATGGCCCGGCAGATGGAGCGGTACAGGGCCGCGCCCAACAGACCGGCCAGCACGATGGCGGCCAGGACCACCACGGCGATCACCATCCTGGCGTCTTGGGCCCGCTTGACGGCCTGGGCCGAGACCTGCTGCACCATGCGGTCGCTGGCCGCAGCCACTGCCGCCATATCCGCTTCCAGGACGGGGATGTCGGCCTTAAATTTGGCCATGAGGACGTTGGCCTGCTGGGGCGTCAGGTTAGGGGCATTCTTAAGCCGCCGGACGGTGTCGTAAAAACCGCCCCGGTAGTCGGCATAGAGGGCGGGCAGGGCCGCCACCTTGGCCTGGAGGTCTTGGGGCAGGTGAACATCCGTCCGGGCCAGGGTGGCCAGGTTGCCCATGAGCTGCGGCATGGCGGCATCGATCTCCTGGTACTTCAACAGATACTCCTGCTGTTTTTCGGGATTGCCGACATTCAAAAAGTAGTCTTTCTCGAACCGGCGCAGTTGAATAATTTTGAGATGGACCAGGCTGGTCAGGTCCTGTAAGGCCGCATCCTGGTCGACCAGTTCTTTGAGGGCGGCCGCGCCCCGGTCTATGGTCACGAAGCCCACGGCCCCCACACTGATGATCAACAGGAGCATGATGGCGATCAGGCCCCACAACATTGTCTTAACCGAGATTTCGGTCATCGCATCCTTACCCTCCCTGGCCCGGCCCGCCAGACGCTGCCCTGGCCGTCCGGCCTCAATCCCAGGGCCACACCGGAGTGCCGCCATAAAAGTTATGGCAATGGGTCCGGCCGTGATATATCAGGCCCTGGGGCGCCATCCATGGCGCCCTTCCATCCCCTGAGCCATCGACTCCTTTGCCGGCAACCCGGCATCGCCTCTCTACTTGTTTAGCCTCATCGGAATTTTGCCGGAAAAGCTTAATATTGACGGGAAAAAAATTGAGACGCGGCAGGCCCGGGAAGGCGCCGGGTAGGGTTTCTCCGGCCGCGCCCGGGGAGAGGGCGGAGATGGGAGGGAGAGTGGAGAGGCAGGCTGGCCCTGCCCCTCTCTCGGACTCGTCAGGCCTTGGGGTTCAAGTGCTCCAGCACCTTGGCGATGGCGCTCACGTCCTCGTCGCCCCAGCCCTGGGCCACCCCGGTGCGGTAGAGCTGGAGGATGGTGTGGGCCACGGGCACCGGCGCCCCCAGCTCAAAGGCCGTGTCCACGATGAACTTGGCGTCCTTGGTAAAGTGCTTGAGGGGGAAAGCCGGGGGATAAGTATTATTCTGCAGGTTGGCGGCCTTCACCTGGAACATGCCGCAGTTCAATGGGCCGGAGAAGACCGTGTCCAGCATGGCCTCCTGGGAGAGGCCCCCCAGCTTCGCTAAGTTCAGAACTTCGGCGAAGCCTTCCATCATCAGTCCCACGAGCAGGTTGATGCACATCTTCATCATGGAACCCTGGCCGGCGGCGCCGCAGTAGACCACCTTTTTGCCCATGGCCAGGAGCACGGGCGAAAGCTCGGCCACCTTGTCCTGGGGGCCGCCGGCCAGGATGATGAGGCTGCCGTCCTCTGCCGGCTTCTTGGTGCCCGACACCGGGGCGTCGATGAAGGTGACGCCGGTGGGTTCCAGCTCCCGGGCCAGCTCCCGGGTGTAGCTGGGGGACACCGAGCTCATGTTGATGAAGACCTTGCTGTGGCTGAGCGCCCCGCCGGCCCCGTCCGGCCCCCAGAGGAGGTCGCCTAGGGCCTCGGGTCCGGTGACCATGGCGATGACGACATCCGTGGCCCGGGCCAGGGCCTTGGGGTGGGAGGCCAGGCCGGCCCCTTGCTGCACCAGGGGCGCAGCCTTCTCGGGGCTGCGGTTGTAGACCATGACGGGGTAGCCGGCTTTCAGAAGATTGGCGGCCATGGGCGTCCCCATGATGCCCAGGCCCATGAATCCGATCTTGTGCTTCATGTCACTGTCCTCCACGCGGCGTTCATTTGGGAGACCCCGCGGCCATCCGGCCCGGGCTCATCTATTTAATATTACGCTTATTGCCATTGCTCCGAAAATAAGCTATAATTAACTAAATTAATTAGCTAAATGGAGCAATTATTGTGCAACAAGAAAACTTGAGTCTCCTGGCATTTCAAAAAAGGTTTAGGACCGAAAAAGCTTGTCAGAA
>JAHIKF010000017.1 GCA_018897875.1 Pseudomonadota bacterium
AAGAATCTCTGCGGCTTTAAAAGAGAGATTCTTCGCTACGCTCAGAATGACAAAAAATAGTCTTTTGACTGCTCATTGGTATCAGTCACGGACTGGGGCGCCCACCTCGCCCCGCCTCGGATAATTTTCTGGACTTTTCAAATTGCCCATGGAGGAAAACCTATGAAGCGGTGGATGGTTATAGTGCTGGTAATGATTGGCCTGGCCCTGGGGGCCGGTATCCAGGGGTTCGCCGATAGCGGCGCCGACAAGGTTAGGGCGGCGAATCTGCGGGCGGCCCAGGATTATTACAAATCCGGGCTCATGCTGGCGGGAGAAGGCCGGGAGGCCGAAGCGGTGAGAGCCTTTCGCCAGGCGCTCGGCATCAGGCCGGACTGGGCTGAGGCCCACAGCCTGCTGGGCAGCATCCTGTTCCGGGCCGGCAACTACCCCGAGGCGGAAGTCGAACTGCGCAAGGCCGTCACCCTGAAGCCCGACTACGCCGAAGGCTGGAATTTTCTGGGAGAATTCCTCAAGGAGCAAGGTAAGGAGCGAGAAGCCCAGGAGGCCTTTAAGAAGGCTCAGCAATTCGCCCGTTGACCAGGCGGGCGGGATAGGCCAGCAAGAAAGGGTGAGGTTGGGGAGTCTTTATAGCAATTGCCAAAAGTTTTTTCCGTTATGGGAAGCCTTATAATCCCCCCTGCCCCCCTTTAAAAAAGGGGGAGAACTACTAGGAATTGCTGTTAAAGTCCCCCTTTGGCAAAGGGGGATTTAGGGGGATTTGAGAACCTCCAAACGTAAGGAATTTCTGGCAAACGCTATAGGTGGCAGCGGTCCCAACTCCACCCGGACCCGAGCCTGCCCCCACCTCATACGAAGTTGCAGGCAAAAGACATTGAATATTCATGTCATTCTGAACGGAGCGCAGCGGAGTGAAGAATCTCGGCGGCTTTAAAAGAGAGATTCTTCGCTGCGCTCAGAATGACAAATAATAATCTTTTGATCGCTTTTTGGTATCAGGCCTCCTGTCCACCTGCCCTTCCGGCCCGCCCACCCCTTAGGTCAGAAAGACTATCATCCGGTTCTTGCGGTCCGCGGTGCGGAAGTAGACCAGGCTTTCGGCCAGTTGTTGCAGGCCGGTATCGAGGCAGCAGGCGCTTAAGGCAGGCCCGTCCGGCGCCGGGAGACTGCTGGGATTGTGGGGGGCGGCATCGTCTTCGAACATCAGCCGCAACCGGGGTCCCCTTTCCTCCAGAGAAATGGCGATGGAACCGGGCTGGTCGGGCTGGTAGGCATGAGTTACCAGGTGGAGGAAAATGTCCTCGACCACCTTTTCCAGGCTGCGCCGGCGGTTCGGCGATAAGCCCCGATCCTCGGCCCACTTCCGGACATACTTCATTAACGGTTTCAGGTTTTCCGGGCGGTTGCTCAGCGTCAGCCGAGAGTCCATCATACTAATCTTATCGAACGATTCCAGGTTAACCCTTAAACATTTGTCGCCGGTCCCCTATCCCCCTTTCCAGGCGCCGTCACAGCAACGTGGCAAAACCTTGACCTCCTGGCCTGAACCTGCCGGAAGGCTTGACTGTCGCGCCTCCCCTTGATTCACCGCCGGGTCAGTCCGTTTCCCCGGCTGGACTTGGGGGAATTGAGGAAACGATCCCGTTCACTGAAGATGCAGCCGCAGTACTGCTGCTTGTAGAGGCCCATCTGCTTTGACTGCGCCATGCCTGCGGCCCACCCGTTGCGAAAGTCGACGTAATAAAATGGCACGCCCACCTCCTGCACCACCTGTTGCCCCAACTCCCGGATCACCTCATGGTTCTGGAATTTGCTGTAGAGGAGGGTGGAGGTGAAGGCGTCGAACTTGCCGCCCTTGGCCACCCGGGCCGTGGCCTTCAGTCTCAGGTAGTAACAGAACCGGCACCGTTCCTGCTCCCGGAAGACGATAGTCCGCAAAAACTCTTCCAGGTGATAACTGCGGTCCCAGATGATAGGAAGCCGGGTTTTCGCCGCATAGTCTTCCAGGGTGGCGATCCGGCGGGCGAATTCCTGATACGGGTGAATGTTGGGATTGTAAAAAAAGCCCCGCACCTGGTGCCCCGAGGCAGACAGGTTTTCCGCCGTATAAACCGCACAAGGGGCACAGCAGATGTGGAGCAGGATTTTCATGGTTCAGGAGCGATACCCCATCAAAGTCTTGGCCGCCTGTCCCAGTTCCCCGATATTGGCCACCACGGTGACCCCGGCGCCGGTGAGAGCGGCCATCTTGTCAGATGCCTTGCCGCTGCCGCCGGAGATGATGGCCCCGGCATGGCCCATGCGTTTGCCCGGGGGCGCGGTCTGTCCCGCAATGAAGCTCACCACCGGCTTGGACACGTGCCGGGCGATGAAGGCCGCGGCCTCTTCCTCGGCGGTGCCGCCGATCTCGCCGATGAGCACGATGCCCTCGGTCTGGGGGTCGGCCTCAAAGAGTTGCAGCATATCGATGAAGTTGGTGCCGATAATCGGGTCGCCGCCGATGCCCACGCAGGTGCTCTGGCCGATCCCCAACAGGGTGAGCTGATGCACCGCTTCGTAGGTCAGAGTGCCGCTGCGGGAGACCAGGCCCATGGGGCCGGGCCGGTGGATGTGGCCGGGCATGATGCCCACCTTGGCCTGTCCCGGGGAGATGATGCCCGGGCAATTGGGGCCGATGAGGCGGCAGCCCGAATCCTTCAGCGCGGCCATCACCCGCACCATGTCCAGGGTGGGGATGCCCTCGGTGATGCACACCGCTACCTTGACCCCGCCGGCGGCGGACTCCAGAATGGCGTCCGCCGCAAAGGCCGGGGGCACGAAGATCAGGGAAGTGTTGGCCCCCGTGTCTTTAACCGCCTGGGCCACGGTGTTGAACACCGGGACCTCGTCCATCTTCTGGCCGCCTTTGCCCGGGGTCACCCCCGCCACCACCTTGGTGCCGTATTCAGCGCAGGCCCGGGCATGGAACGACCCTTCCTTGCCGGTAATCCCCTGCACCACTACTCTTGTGTCGTTATTAACCAAAACACTCATATGTCACCTTTCATCCGCATAATTTCACTTTATAATTTCACTTTGACCGGAAAATCTCGTTGCCAGCGGTCAGAAATGACCGGGACCAATTCTTCTCGGAACCGGTTCTGGCCATAACGACCGGACCCCGGAAACCTTTTGAGTTTCGCATATCTCCGAAACTTGGTCAATTTTTATCTAAACGCCGAACCCTTGCCCCTTAAGCATAAGAAAGCCCACCGGTTTTGCCGGCAAGGTCAGGCCGCCGCCCACCTGGGAACGGCGGCCGCCCCGGCCCCGGGCCTTACTGTCCGGGGTGATCAGGAAGGGGAAATAAATCAGCAACAGGGAAAGGAGCAGGAAGATCAGGGCGATCCGGTAGCGCCGCCGGGGATCGGGAACCACCCGGTGAAACAGGCCCAGAATCTGGCGCCAGTGGAGGATGATATGAAAAACGAGCAAGGTCAGAAGGGTGAAGGCCAGGTAAAGGTGAATATCGCCCCAAGCGTGCCGGTCCCAGCCCAGCCAGGAGAATTGCAGGTTGCTGCCGTATTTGGCCCAGGCGTCCCGGCCGGAAGGCAGGCGGTATTTCAGCAGAAACCCCAGCCCCGCCATGGCCATCAGGCAGAGAAACATCAGGGCGTCAATGACGAAATTGAGTTTGGGCTTATCCAAGGGTCTACCTCTAGAGAGCCTGGCACGCAACCCTTATGCGGGTTGGGAGGGGGGGAGCCTCTGACGAAAAACTCCCTGGCCCTCCCGCCACGTTCTCTCTTTCCTTAGGCGACCAGGGCCGCCACTTGCTTCGCCGCGTCCAGCATATCGGCGGCCACGGTGAAGGTGAGGCCGGACTTGGCCAGAATCTCCCGGCCCTGCTCCACGTTGGTGCCTTCCAGGCGCACGATGATGGGCACCTGGACCTTAACCTGTTTCACCGCCTCCACCACGCCGTTGGCCAGGACGTCGCACCGGAGGATGCCGCCGAAAATGTTGATGAGCACGCCCTTGACATTGGGGTCGCCCAATATGATGCGGAAGCCGTTGGCCACCATTTCGGCGGAGGCCCCGCCGCCCACGTCCAGAAAATTGGCGGGGTCGGCCCCGGCGGCCTTGATCAGGTCCATGGTGGCCATGGCCAGGCCGGCGCCGTTCACCATGGCCCCCACGTTGCCGGTGAGGCGGATGTAGTTCAGGTGGTGCTTCTGGGCCTCGTGCTCCAGCGGGTCCATTTCGTCCGGGTCTTCCATGCCCGCCAGGTCGTGGTGGCGGAACATGGCGTTGTCGTCCAGGCTGAGCTTGGCGTCCAGGGCCAGCATGGCCCCGCCTTTGGTGACCACCAGGGGGTTGATCTCCGCCAGGGAGCAGTCCAGGGAGGTGAACATGCGGTAGAGATTCTCGATGAAACTTGTGGCCGGGCGGATCAGGGTGGGAGCCAGCCCGATCCCGAAGGCCAGGTTCCGGGCCTGGTAGGGGGAGAAGCCCGCGGCCGGGTCTATGGCTTCTTTAAAAATCCGCTCCGGGGTGCGGGCCGCCACTTCCTCAATCTCCATGCCGCCCTCGGCGCTCATCATGATCACCGGCTTCCCCGCGGCGCGATCCACCACCATCCCCAGGTAGAGTTCCTGGGCGATGTCCTGGGCCTGCTCCACCAGGACCTTGTTGACCATCTTGCCTTCGGGGCCGGTCTGGGGCGTGACCAGGGTCATGCCCAGAATCTGGTCGGCCATTTGCTCCACTTCCTCAAAAGTGGCGGCGACCTTGATGCCCCCGCCCTTGCCCCGGCCACCGGCGTGAATCTGGGCCTTGACCACAAACGGGCCTTCGGACAATTCTTCCGCCACCTGGCGGGCTTCCCGGGAGGTCGTGGCCACGTTGCCCTGGGGCACCGGCACGTTGAATTTCTTGAGTAAATCTTTAGCCTGATATTCGTGAATTTTCATGGGAGGTCCTTTTTCCGATTTTTTCGTAAGGTGGGTTACCTATAATATTTAAACCAGCACCGGAGGTTTATCAATGGAAAACCGTCCGGATCCGGCCTCGCCCCGTTCCAGACCGCCAAAAAAAAGCCCCCGGCGGTGCGGCCGAAGGTTTTATACGAAGTTGCAGTCAAAAAACTAATAATATTCATGTCATTCTGAACGGAGCGCAGCGGAGTGAAGAATCTCGGCGGCTTTAAAAGAGAGATTCTTCGCTGCGCTCAGAATGACAAAAAAAAGTCTTTTGATTGCTTTTTGGTATTAAAGGTCCGAATCAGGGCCGGCGATGAGGCTTTTTTATGCCGGAGGCAGGGCCAGGCGCGGCCCTGCCTTTAATCACTCGGAGGGGGTGAGGCTTTTTAACGCTTGAAGAATTTGCGCTTGCGGATCAACCCCAGCCCCACCAGGCCGGAGCCCAGGAGCATCAGGGTGCCGGGAAGGGGAACCGCCGCGGTATGCTCGGCCCGCAACTCGTAGACAACTCCATCGAGCCGGGCCAGAAACCGCGTATCTCCTATATAATCATGAACGTATTGCAGGTCGAGGGCCAGGGCCGCGAGTGCTTCAGGGCTCGCTGTCCTGTACCAATCATCGTTTGCTTCATCCCAGGCTCCCCAAATGGCATTGCCCATGGACCCCATGACTTTGCCATTGTAGTTTACCCAACTGCCAGGCGTAACCCATTCATCCAAGCCACATGCCACGTAAGGATTGTACCAGACCCCGGCATCTTGGTAGAGTATGCTCACCTGGAACCGGCCAGCCAGGCTTGCCGTGGTCTCTCCAGGTATCGAGTAATAGGTATGCAGACGGCTCCCATTGTCGCCAAAACTGTAAACCAGATAATCTGCGTCAGCATATTTAAGGGTCCCAACGTTGGCGATATCATGGCTGTGTGTCTGGTTTACCATGCTGCCATTGTCTATGGCGGCATACGTGGCGGTAAAAAATGCCGCTCTGGTGGAATCGTTGGGAGTAGTATCCAGGTACAAGTTAACCAGATCCGCATTGGCAGTTGAAAGAAGGCCAAAAACCATGGTGAGGACGGCAAAAAGAACCAAAACCTTTTTCATCACTGCATCCTCCTACTGATAAAATTTTAAATTAGATCCTAACATGATCGATTTATATCTTGCACGTTATGCGACTATGTGGTAACATATTGATATGACGGAGCAAATGGTTGCTACTGGCTTTGCTCAACCTAAACCCAATGGGTGGGAGGTTACCACAAACACTGCTATGGCTG
>JAHIKF010000169.1 GCA_018897875.1 Pseudomonadota bacterium
CGGCGGTTGAACAGGCCGGTCAAGGGGTCTCGTACGGACAGGTTGCGCAGGGTTTCCTGGAGCCGCAGATTGGCCAGACCCAGACCTACACGGTCTCCCACGGTCAGGGCCAACTGTTGTTTGGCTTCCAGTTGCGGCGCGGTAGGTGCCTGGGTCAGCAGGTGCAGCATCCCCAGCGCCTCCCCCTGGCCCATCAGGGGCATACACAGAGACACGCGGCTGTCGTCGGTCACATGGGGACAGCGCAAATCGGCCGTGGACTCCGCCGCCAGATGCGTCCGCCCCAACCGCAGCGCCCAGCAGTCGTCGGGATCAATGACTTCATCTCCTATCGGTTTCTCCCCCCAGGTGGCCACGGCTTCCAGAAGCCGGCGCGAGGCCCCGAAAATGAACAATGCCCCGGAGTCGGCGGGAAACAGTTGCCGGAGGAATTTGGCCACGGCTTTATGGGCTTCCTCCATAGTACGGCAATTTTGCAGGACGTCGCTCATCTGACTGAGCCAGGAGGCCTCGCAGTGGCGCTGTTCCAGGTCATGGGTCCGCGCGGTGAGCAGTTCATTGGCCTGCCGCAATTCCACGGTGCGCGCCGCCACCCGGTCCTCCAGTTCGTCTTTGGCGCGCTGCAGGGCTTCCTCCGCCTGCTTGGACACAGTGATGTCCGAAATGATATGCACCGCACCGCCAAGACCCCCGGCTTCATCCAGGACGGGATACACCGACACCTCCAGCCAGCGGTCACCCAGGGGCAGAACCAGGGTTTCCGGGCGCAGGGTCTCCTTCATGCGCAGGATGGGACACCCGTCGATGGGGCCGTCGGCGCCGTGCACCAGTTTCCAACAAGTGCCCCCGATGATCTCGTCCGCGGGCTTCCCCAAAAGATCCATCATGGCCTGGTTACATTGCACCAGCTTAAAATTATTGTCCATCAGACAAATGGCGTCGCTGATGGCGTCGAAAGTGGTGCGCCATTTTTGGGCGGACGCGGACAGGGCCTCCTCGGCCTGCTTGCGCTCGGTGATGTCCAGCAGCACCCCCAAAATCCCGGCCACGGCGCCGTCAACATTGGTGAAAGTCGTCTTGTGGGCGATTACCTGGCGCCGGCTGCCATTCGCATATATGATAGGGGCCTCAAAGACCTGAACCCCGGGGCGGTCCAATAACTCCTGGTCCGATTTCGTATAGGTCGCCGCCAGGTCGGGGGGGTATAGGTCTTCCACCGTCTTGCCGACAATCTCCTCTTTGGTCAAACCGATAAAATCGGCATAGGCCCGGTTGCAGCCCAGAAATAATCGGTTGACCCCCTTGTAGAACACCGGGTTGGGGATGGCGTCCAGCAAGGTTTGCAGGAAGTGCATATGCTCCTGGAGCGATTCACTGAGGGCATAAACCTGCTCCCCCCGGGGGCCGGAGACCACCACCGCGTCCACTTCCCCTTCGCTGATGGCCCGCAGGGTCTCTTCGGCTTCCTCCAGCCGGAAGCGCAGTTCCTCCAATTCCGCCCGGAGTTCCTGGTTATCTCGATCCTGGTCTGGCATAAGATTCCTTTCCCCAAGTCACCGCCCCGGAGCCGGCGGCCAAAAGCGGTTTAGTTCTCCAGGTGAAAACCTTTTTCAGTGAACAATTTCATACAGGCGTCAACTACTTCGGCATCATAGAGAACACCTTTATGCAGGGTAATCTCCTCCAGGGCCTTTTCCACCCCCAGGGCGGGCCGATAGGGGCGGTGGGAGGACATGGCTTCCACCACGTCGGCTACTGCCAGGACCTTGGCTTCCTGGAGGATGTCAGACCCTTTTAGCCCTTGAGGATAACCGGAGCCATTCAATCGCTCGTGGTGTTGCAACACTATCTGGCCCACAGGCCAGGGGAAGTCAATTTTTTTTAAGATTTCATACCCGGCCTGTGAATGGGTTCTAATTATTTCCATCTCAATGTCGCTGATTTTGCCGGGTCTACTGAGAATCTCGGCGGGGACCACGATCTTGCCGATATCGTGGATGAGACTGGCCACCCGAAGGCCTTCGGTGCGGTCCGGAGCCAGGCCCATCTCCTGGGCCAGAGCCAGAGCCAGCCGGGTGACTACCTGCTGATGGCCGGCGGTGTAAGGGTCCCGCAGTTCGGCCATGGAGGAGATGGCTTCAATAGTTTGAATCATCATGATCTGCAGCTTGATGAGGCTTTGGGCCAGCTCCTGCTCCATGCGAAGAGACTTGACCCCCACGGCGATGTCCCCGGCCACCCGCTGCAAGTAAGCGATTTCTTCTTCTCCAAAGGCATACTTTTTCCCGGCATAGACATTGAAAGTGCCCAGGCTGGCCCCGTCGTGGGTCATGGGCAGGGCGATGAAGGAGGCATAGCCCCGTTGCCGGGCCTCCTCCCGCCAGGGGACAAAAGCGGGGTCGGTTTCTATATCATCCACCACCACGGGTTGGCCGGTCTTGACGGCGGCGCCGGTGGGCCCCCGGCCGAAGGGAAAATCATCATAGGTAACCTTGGTCGCGGAGAGATACCCCTCCTCCACGCCGGCCCAGGCTACGGGTTTGACCGCAAAGCTCTCCGGCTCCACCAGTCCGATCCAGGCGAACCGGACATACGGTATTTGGATTGACGAATCACAGAGTTGCCGGAACAGCTCCGGTTCGCTCTTCACCGAGAGCAGGACCTCGTTGATGTCTTTAATGGCCTTAAGCAGGGTGTTCAGATTGCGAATCTTATCTTCGTCACGCTTGCGTTGGGTGATATCGGCGAAGAGGTGCACCCCGCCGGTAACCTCCCCGGCTTCGCTCAGCACCGGGTCCACTATGACGTGCAGCCAGCGGTCGCCCATTTGCAGGGTCAGGGTTTCCCGGCGGCGGCTGGCCAACATGCGGAGGCTGGGACACCCCTCAATGGGGCCGGTCGTGCCGTGCACCACTTCCCAGCAGGGGCGCCCCACAATCTCGGAGAACGGTTTTCCCACCAGGTCCGCCATGGCCTGGTTGCATTGCAGGATTGTATGCTCCCGGTCCATCAGGCTCACCGCGTCGACGATGGAGTCGAAGGTGGTGCGCCATTTGGCGGCCGCGTCTATCAGGCCCTCCTCCGCTCGCTTGCGCCGGGTGATATCCGTCAGGGTGACCACGGCCCCGACAATTCTTCCCCTGCCGTCCTTGAGGGGAGCGGCGCTGAGGAGCAGGTGGCTGACCCGGCCGTCTTGCCGGGGGAGAGCAGCTTCCAGACCTGTGAAAGACTCGTCCTCCAACATCGGAGCGAGGGTAAAAGGTTGGCCGTTGTCCTCTCTGATCAGAGGGTAAGGTTCCTCAAAGGGCTGAAATATGGGGTTAACCCCGGCCAGGCGATGCGCCGCTCCGCTGGCCCGGATAATCCGCCCGGCGGCATCGCAGACCACGATGGCCTCCCCGGCCTGCTCGATGATACACCGGGACAGCCGTTCCGCGGCCACCATCTCCTCATTGCGCTTCTGCTCCGTCAGGTCCGTGGCCACGATGCACAGGGCCTGGGCCTCCTCCAACTCCAGCTTGCTGATGGACATGAAGGCCGGCAAACGGGCGGCGTCATTGGTCTTCAGGGTGATCTCCCCTCTGCTGCTGGTTTGGGCGCCCTGGAGCAGCAGGGCGTCAAACAGGGGCAGATCTTCCGGCGCCACATACCGGCGCAGGGAGGTGCCGATAATCTTTTCCAGGGGTTTTTTCAGCATCTTCGCCAGGCTGGCATTGGCATAGAGGATGGCGCCATCGAGGCTCAGGGTGGCGGCTCCTTCGTTCATGGCCTCCACCAGCACCCGGTAGGCGTGCTCCGCGCCCCTCAGGGTAAAGACCTGCTCGCCTTCCGGTCCCGACACCACCACCGCGTCCACCGCTCCGGAACCGATGGCCTGGAGCACTTCTTCCGCTTCTGCCAGGCGGTCCCGCAGTTCGGCGTTTTCCGCCTGGAGTTCCCGGGTGGTCTTGTGGTTATTTTTCATGGCGTCACCGATTTAAGACCTCTGGAAAAGTGTCGCACCGCCGCCCCCGGCGGGGTACGGTTTCACCTCTGGTTCCCAAGTGCAACTTGGGAACCAGAAAAAGAAGAGCCGGCGAGGGCGCCTGCTCCACCTTTATTGCTTGGGCCGGAGGTCCAATCCCGCCAGGATGCGCTCGGTATTGGAGAGGTCGCCGATGAATTTCCGGAGCGGCGGCGGCAGTTCCTTCACCAGGGTGGGCGCGGCGACAATCTGGCCGTCCCTGGCGAAGATGGGCTGCTGGTAGATGTCGATCACCTCGAGTTCATAGCGCCCCGGCAGATATTCCTCGCAAATCTTTTTCAGATTGGCGATGGCCCGCCTCGATTTGGTGGTGGTCCCGGCCACATAGAGGCGCAGGAGGTATTTCTCCTCATCCTTTTTGGCCAGGGCCTCTTCCATCTGCGCCGCAGCATCTTTTGGTTTATCTTGGGTCACGGCATACTCCTTTGGGTCCTGCGCCACCGGAAAATATATCAGGGTAGGCAGGCCCCATCATTTCCTTTATCTGGTGTGCCTCCTGCAAAATTCCCCGTGCCTGTCATTCTGAGGAAGCGAAGCGACCGAAGAATCTCTGGAATTGGCGTAAATGCGAGATCTTCGCTTCACTCAGGATGACAAGACGGCTTTTTGCAAGAGCCTGTGCTGCCATTTGACTGCCTATCGGCAGATGTTAGCCCCTTTGGGTTACCCCATCGGAAACAGGTCCAGCCCCACCAGTACCCGTTCGGTGTTGGAGAGGTCGCCGATGATCTTGCGGATGGGGGGCGGTAGTTTCTTCACCAGGGTGGGGAGGGCCAGGATCTGATCCCCCTTGGCCAGTTGCGGGTTCACCAGCAGGTCGATGACCTCGATGCGATACCGCCCCGCCATTTGCTCTTCACAGATTTTTTTGAGATTAGCGAACGCGGTCAGCGATTTGGCCGACTGCCCTGCTACATACAAGCGCAGTTCCCAGATTTCCGGCTCCGCCTTTCTCTTTTTCCCCTTTGGCTCCGCCGCTTCTTGGAATTTATCCATCTCGGGTCTCCCGGTTGATTCTTCCGTCATTTTCTGAAATGTTCATGGTCGGTGGGGCGGGCCTCTGTGCCCGCCCAGCCATAGGGCGGCCCGTGGCCGCCTTCTTCTGGTTCCCAAGCAGGAACTTGGGAACCAGGAGGCGCTAATGGCGGGATGCGCTTCGCTTTCCCGCCCTACGGGTTCTACGGGTTCTGCACAGGCGAGACGCCTGTGCCACCAAATTATTTTGGTGGGGCGGGCCTCCGCGCCCGTCCCTTCCCCTTTTCGCCCTTTTACCCTTTTACCCCTTCCCCGTATCGGTTTTATCCTCCCCCCGCAGCCGGCCCATCTCCACCCGGCCCCCGGCCATGATCTCTTCCGCCAGATTTTCCTGGCCCACGATTTTTTGCAACTCCTCTTCCTCCGACACAAACGCGGCCTTCAGGGCCTCGATCTGGTACCCCAGGACCACACGCTTGCGC
>JAHIKF010000170.1 GCA_018897875.1 Pseudomonadota bacterium
CAGCCATAGCAGTGTTTGTGGTAACCTCCCACCCATTGGGTTTAGGTTGAGCAAAGCCAGTAGCAACCATTTGCTCCGTCATATCAATATGTTACCACATAGTCGCATAACGTGCAAGATATAAATCGATCATGTTAGGTTCTTTATACAACAGCCTGGCATGAGCCCAAAACCCTGATGGAGAGGGAGTATTTTGTCGGATTATTTTTTATGGCGCACTTGTTTCGACAACATCGGGACCAGAACCTGGGGACAGTATCATTGTTTAAAGCGGCCCTGTCAGGGGGAATTTCATGCTGCCTCTCAAGCTATTAGGTGGTTCTCCGTTATGCGTTGCTGTATCGTCTGGCGTCGCAGCGCAAGGGTCCGGATTAGTCACCTTGCTGTGGACCTCAGGAATATCGGAAGTGGCAATCTTAGGCAATTCGATCTCGATACTGGTTAGTAATTGGAAAAATTATAGGGTTCTTATTAATTTTATCTGCACCTTTGTAAAAAAATAGTTGACAAATAGAATACAACCTTTAGAGTACAAAAAAAGTACTACTGCCTGTGACGTTATGTGGCTTGATAGAGGGGGAAAACTATCAGGCACCAAGGGGGATGCAGTCGTGAAAAAGCCAGCCCAACGGTGGATGTGGCTCTGGTGGGGGATAATCCTGGTTCTCCTGGGTGCGGTGCCGGCCCAGGCTGCGGACCTGCTGGATCGGGTAAGGAACCAGGAGATCAACCAGGTGCTGCGTCTTAAGGTAGGTCGCTCCAAGGTGTTGCGCACGCCATTTGCCCTCACCCGCATCTCGGTAGCCGACCCGGACATTGCCGACCTTATTCTAATCAGCGAGCGGGAGATTTACATCAACGCCCTGGCCCCGGGCGCGACCAACATCAGCATGTGGGGCAAGTCCCGCTTCACCTCCGCCACGGTCACGGTGGAGGCCGACCTGACGTTGTTGAAGGAGAAGCTCCACCAGATCCTGCCCAAGGAGAAGATCGGGGCGGAGGCCGCGGGGGACTCCATCGTCCTGACCGGGGAGGTCTCGGGGCCGGTGGCCCAGAGCACCGCCCTGGCCCTGGCCCTGCCCTATGCCGGGGGTAAGAAGGACAAGGTGGTGAACCTCCTGCACGTGGGCGGGGTCCAGCAGGTGATGCTGGAGGTGCGGGTGGCCGAAATCAACCGGCTGGTGGCCGAACGCATGGGGGTCAACTTCAACGCCCTGGCCCCCCAAGGCAATTTTGGGGTGCAGCAGATCAACAGCCTGGCCAGCGTCGACGATCTTTTCCGGGTTTTCACCGGTGCCGGTTCCGCCTCGACCACCTCCTTCACCCAGCTGCTCGCCCCCGCCCTGACGGCCATGGGGGGCTGGACTGCGGCGGGGACCCTGTGGACCGTGTTCCTGGATCTCCTGAAGCAGCAGAACCTGGGCCGGGTGCTGGCGGAGCCCAACCTGGTGACCACCAGCGGCCAGCAGGCCTCCTTCCTGGCGGGGGGCGAGTTTCCCGTCCCGGTGCCCCAGGCCTCCGGCGGGGGCACCACCATCACGGTGGAATACAAGAAATTCGGGGTGCAGCTGGAATTCACCCCCACGGTGCTCAATGACAGCAAGATCGCGGTGAAGGTGCATCCCACCGTGAGCGAATTGGATAATACCTTCGGGCAGTCCTTCGTCCTGCCCGGGGGTTATGTGGTGCCAGGCCTGCGCACCCGGGAGATGAACACCCAGGTGGAGGTCAACGACGGCCAGACCTTCGCCATCGCCGGGCTGCTGTCGGACAACTCCCGGACTATCCTGAGAAAATTTCCGGTGCTGGGGGATATCCCGATCCTGGGGGCCCTGTTCCGCTCCAACGAATACCAGAAGAACCTGACGGAGCTGGTGGCCCTGGTGACCCCCCGCCTGGTGAAGCCCATGGCCCCGGGCGCGGCCCGGCTGCCCACGGATAAGTGGATCGATCCCTCGGAGGTCGACTTCTACCTGCTGGGGCTGGACCAGGGCCGGCAGAAGCCGGCGCCGGGGCCCGCACCCGCACCGGCGGCGCCGCTGCCGCCGAAGTTTGGGCACCAGTCCCTGAACTAGGCGCCCGGCGCCGGAGAGAGAGCCATGCATACAAAGGAAACGAAAACTTCCCAAGCTCTGAGGGGCCTGGCCCTGGGGGTGGCGCTGCTGGGATTGGCCGGGTGCTACCCGCCCAGTGCCCTGGAGATGGATTACGGCAATTCGGTGCGCAACAACATCGCCCAGCAGGTGGTGAACCCCCGGGCCGGCTTCAACCCGAAGCCCGCGGTGGGGCTGCCGCCCCAGGCCGCTGCCAACGAGATGGAGAGATACGACAAGTCCTTTAAGGAAGAACCGAAGAAAATGGGGAGACAATTAGAAACTGGACTTATGACGCAATGAACCGGACTCGCCGCATCGCCAGGGGGACCGAGGGGGCCTGAGATTCGGCATAGGGGGAGAACGCCATGGTTTATGGGGGAGAGCAAAAACCGGGTGCAACCACGGGGGTTCGGCCTCACGGCCCCCGCCGTGGACGCCGGCCCGGGACCGGGCCGGGGTTGTC
>JAHIKF010000171.1 GCA_018897875.1 Pseudomonadota bacterium
AATTTCTCCCTTAATTCCCTGGACGAAGTCGTTGATATTCTTTCAGATGGCTTAAACTTCTTATCTCAACAACCGGAAATCGTACGCTCCATGACAAACTTCGATTGGCTTAATACTCTATGTTTGACATGTAATTAGTATTACACCTCGCATATCTCTCCGCCAGCCATATCGTTTCTATCAACTATCTGAATTTAAGCCTCGAGATGAGAGCGGAATTAAATTTCCTCGAGGCAAAAACCTAACCGGACATTACTGAACAGACTTGACGTGATTGATGGTATTAGTCCTGGATTTATCAAAAATCCTGCATCTGACGATAATTCATATGAGAGGTTTAGACCATTCTTCTACGGGCGAAAAAATGCCACCCAAAGTGAACCGCAAATGCGTGCGCTATCAGGTGGATTGGGAGGTGAAAACCTTCAATGGCCAGCCAGTGGCGGAAACCTCCTTGTTTGATCTCAGCGCCACCGGCGCCAAGATTGAGGGCACGAAACCCCTGGCCCCACGGAATCACGTCGAATTTACTTATGTAAGGCCGGGGGATGACCGAGAGAGAAGCCATACAGGGATAATCATGTGGATGCGGCCCCTGATCCATAAACCAGGGCGTTACCAGATGGGGGTTAAGTTTTACGAATTCGACTGGTCGCTGGATCAGGAGCTACGCCAAGTTGCTAAATTTTGAAAAAATTTGAGGGGGTGGCCAGTTCCCCCCGACGCCGCCATCCCCTGAGCCAGGTTATCCCCTGGTATGCCTGGAACCGGGGCAGAGCCTGACGGAGACAAAAGTCAGGCTCATCAAAAAAAAGATTGTGGTCGAGAAGCGGGTCATCTCTTGGGGGTTAACCCCGGAAACGCGGTTTTAATCATCAATTTTAAACAAAAGAAACTGGGATGCCGATAATCTCAGTAACAGGCGACAATTGCGGCGAGAACGAAATCATCCGGCGGCCGCAGGGTTAGGCTGGATGGGTTGGTGGCTCAGGCTATGGCGCCAGGGCCCGGGAGAGATGAATGGATGCTATGGATAATCGCGACAGAATTGCGTCGGTCGGCAGCCCCGGGCCGAAAGCCGGGGAGGTAGCCGGGATGAGCCCCGCCGAGCCCCAGACGCTCCAGGATTTAGGGCTGCCCTCGTTATTCCTGGGGCATCTCACCTTGAAGCACTGCTTCTATATGGATTTCTTCACCCTGGGTGATCTGGCGGAACGCTTGAAGGTGTCGGCCAGCATCATCTCCGAGGTGCTGGAGTACTTGAAAAAATCCAAGTGGGTCGAGGTGCGGGGTCCCGACCCCATGCATCTGATGGTAAGTTCTGTGAGCCTGGCTAACCGGCATTCCCTGACCGACGCTGGGAGAAAACATGCGGCGCTGATGCTGGAATACGATGCTTATGCGGGACCGGCGCCCGTGGTGCTGAAAGATTACTGGCGACAGGTGACCCACCAGAGTATCGGCAAGGTTGGCGTCAGCCCCGACCACATCCAACGGGCTTTAAAGGGACTGGTGTTGTCCGCCGAGGTTCCGGAGCAATTGGGGGTGGCGGCGGTAAGCGGCAAGCCCCTTTTCCTCTATGGCCCCGCCGGAAATGGCAAGACTGCCGTCTGCCAGTGTTTTAGCAAGATTTGGGAGGATGACATCGTTGTGCCCTACGCCCTCTTTGTGGACGGCCAGGTGATCCAGGTCTTTGATGAAATCACCCATGTGCCCTCGGAGGCGGCGGCCTCAGGGGAAGAGAGAGTGGACCGCCGGTGGCTGCGGTGCCGCCGGCCGGTGGTGATGGTCGGGGGCGAACTCACCCTGGACATGCTGGACCTGGCTTATAAGCCCGAGCTCAAATATTTCGAGGCCCCCCTCCAATTAAAGGCCAACAACGGGGTGTTTATCGTGGACGACTTCGGCCGCCAGCAGATTTCTCCCCAAGAGCTGCTGAACCGCTGGATCATTCCCCTGGAAACCCGCCAGGATTTCCTGCGCCTGCGCACCGGGCAGAAGTTCGCCGTCCCCTTTGACCAGTTTATTATCTTTGCCACCAACCTTGAGCCGCGCACCCTGGTGGATGAAGCCTTTTTGCGGCGCCTGCGTTCCAAGGTCAAGGTGGATTATGTGAACCGGACCCAGTTTGTGGAGATCTTCCGACGCTGCTGCGATCAATACCATCTGGAGTTTGACCCGAAGGCGGTGGAGTATCTCCTGACCCGGTACTATGACAACGACCAACGCCCACTGACTGCCTGTCATCCCCGGGACCTCCTGGAGCAGATCCTGGATTATTGCCGCTTCTACCAACTGGCTCCACGCCTCACCCCGGAAAACCTGGACCGGGCCTGCCATAGCTATTTTGTCGCCTGAGGCCCGGAATGGCCCGCCGGATGCCTCGCCACGGGCCTGACATCCAGCGGTGATAACCAGATCAGCTAGTGCTTATTGGGGGTTAAATCGCACCTGGATAGCAGTGACCTTCTATTGGCGGTATGTCCCTGTGGCCTCGGCCTTTCCTCTGGCTTACCACTACCGATCAGTGCTGCCTGGGGGTCATAGGCCGCAGGCTCACAAAGAATCTGCTCGCAAAGGGGGTGGCACCCTTTTACCCCATGTCCTTTTTCTTAACCGAAACTCCAAAAAAGAGGAAGTATGGGCTTTCTAAAATTATTTAAAGCCAAGCTGAAAACTAAAGGGAGACCTCCCTTTGAATTGGAGGAGCAGAAAATCTCAGTGGAATTTGGGCGGCATCAGGTCAGGGTGAAGGTGCTGGGGAAAGATACTTATTTGGAAAATTGTTTGCACGATGCAAGTAAGTTCAAGAAGCTAAAAATTAGTCGATTCTATCTGGTTAGCGAGCATCCATGGGGCCTCCACTTGGCGCCGACATTAGAAGAAGCCCTTGATTGGTTCACAGGTAGGAAAGTTCCCGACGATGGCTATTTATCAATTTCATGGGGAAACAATATTACGTACATATGCGGTTTTTGTGAGAATAAAAAAACTGAGCCTTTATATGTGACCAAAGTTAATAAAGTAATTTTAAGCGGTGATTTGCCTTTTCAATGGGAAATTGAGGGATGGCGAGTAAGTGAAGTGGAAACAGAAGAAATGGGAAAGGGTAGGCCAGGTAAGTTAAGTGGCTTAAAGACATATCCAATAGTAAATTGGTATTTGAAAAAAAATGATTACCTTTGCCAACGCTGCGCAGATCGATTAAAAGCAATTGGTCAAGAAGATAAATTATCTGATTATTCTATTTTTTAAAAACCATTGATATAGATGATTTTTGGTTAGAATAGTTTTATTTGCATAACGTGTAATAGTCAAAATTTAGCCCAACGCCCGATGACTGCCTGTCATCCCCGGGACCTCCTGGAGCAGATCCTGGATTATTGCCGCTTCTACCAACTGGCTCCCCGCCTCACCCCGGAAAACCTGGACCGGGCCTGCCACAGCTATTTTGTCGCCTGAGGCCCGGGATGCCCCGCCGGCCGCAGTTATCTAGTTATGCAAGACTTAGGGTATGATGCATAAACTAAAAAACTCCAAAGCAACGGGTTGTCTTAAAAGGTTATTTATTTGATGGGTCTTTAAAAGCGGGAATAGGCGATGCTGTCTTTTTCAAACTCTCCTATGACTTCATCGGTCAGAGACGGAGGAGTTTTGGGAATAATTTTCAAAATAGTGTCCGTAGTTACCCGATAATCTTGCTTTGTAACAAATTCCTGTTCAAAGGAGAATTGGGCAACCTGCTGGAAGAGATATTCCATATCAGCTGGCGTAAATCGTGATGTAATCTTTATGATACGATCAAGGTCTACTTTCCCTGTATTGAGTTTGGAAAGATAGTATTGCAGAATGGTTGATCTCTCATCTTCGTTCAACCCGCCAACCGGAATAATGCAATCGAATCTCCCCGGACGAAGCAGGGCGGCATCGAGTTGTCTGATATAATTGGTAGCGCAAATAAAGAGTATCTTGTTCCCCTGGCTTTTGAGCAAAGGGACCTGTTTGAGAAATTCGTTGGTAATGGACTTGTCAACCCGGTCAGCCTCATCGCGACTGCCGGCAATCTCTTCAAACTCATCGATAAAAATGACCGCTTCTTCCAGGTTCCGTGACTTCTCCATGATCAGGCGCAGATTAGCTCCCACCTTTTCGGTACCGTCAATCATGAGTATGCTGGGGGCAATCTCTATGAACCACCAGGAAAGGGCCCCAGCAATGGCTTTGGCAAAATGAGTCTTGCCGGTGCCGGGAGGTCCAAAGAAGATGATCGTCTTGGGAGGAACGACCCCATGCTTTTTCGAAAGATCTTGCTTGGTCAACGGCAGGATGATTTTTCTTTGAACTACCTGCTTCGGAGGTTGCGAATCAGAGATGATGTCCCATAATTCTTTGCTGATGGTCTGAGCCCCCATCTCATTGAAGATGTTCCTCTGTGCATAGGCTAAGTATTCCTCCCGGGCTTGCTCCATATTTTCGAGGAAATCGATGCACGCCACCCGCAAGCCTACATCACGCCTGAGTTTTTCAGACATGAGCCATTTATGCTGCAAAATTTTGGGCCACAGGTCAGCGGCAGGATCAGGATCAAATTTTGTGCCGCTGATCTCAAAGATTTTGCTGGCGCACAACTCGGGTGATACTGTTTCGGTTAATTCTTCGGTCACGATTTGCCTCCTGGCCAGGCATGTCACCTTTGCCGAGTTAATCTCTCAGCCCAGCTTCACAGAACAGCCGGTACATGAAGCCTTAAAAATAACTGGTTAATCGTTGATTGACGCGATAATCGGCATAACCGCCCTGGGTGCTTCCCGCGGGGAGATGCCTGCCTCCCGCGGTTAAGGCAAGGCTCCGGTGGAGTTGTGATTATCGTCTCTGAGCCTAGACGTTGAACCGAATCTCGATGATGTCTCCGGCGTGGATGGTGTAATCCCGGTCCACCAGCTTCACCAAGCCCTTGGTCCGGGCTTCGGCCATGTTATAGACCTGCATGAAGTCGTGGTAGCTGACAATATCGGCCTTGATGAAACCCCGGGCCAGGTCGGAGTGAATCTTGCCGGCGCAGGTGACGATGTCGGAATCCTGGTGCACCGGCCAGGCATGGACCTCTTTCTTGTCCGCGGTATAGAAGAAGATGATGCCGGATTTTTTCAGGACTTGGGTAATGGCGTCATTCAGTTCCGGCGCTTCGGCCGCGACCAGCGTGGGCTTTAGACTCAAGGGGGCCAGGGTCTTCAAGAGGGTCAGTTCGGGCTCGGTGAACTGGCCGTCGCACAGCGGCACTTCCTGCTCCAGGTACCCCAGGCACTTAACCAGAAGCTCTTGTTCCGCCGCGTCCGCACTCCGGTCCCGCCGGGCTTCCAGTTTTTCCAGGTCCAGGATCAGGAGATCCCAGATTTTCTCCTGGGCTACGAGAAAGCCGTCGCAATGGCTGAAGTCGTCTCGGGTGAATTCAACGTAGAAGGGGGTGATTTTCTTGGGGGATAATTTCTGGTCCAGGGTGATGACGAGATCGTCCTGATACTTCACTTTGCCCTCGGGCAGATCGAATCCAATACAGCATATCTTCATTGACTTTTACCTCTCTGGGGTTCATATACCCGCAGCCGGATCGTCCAAGCACGTTGCCGCGTCTTTTCCCTAATTTAGGGATATCTTGATCTTGGCTGAAAGCTGATAGCTATGCACAGAAAAACCGGCAAGACCTCGCGGACCCTGCCGGCGTGGGATTGCTGTCTTGGCGCCGCGGGGGGCGGTGCCTGTGGCTTACCGACCGCGACCGCCGCCGCGACCGCCACCACCGCCGTAGCCGCCGCCACCACCGCCGCCGTAACCGCCGCCCCCGCGGCCGCCGCCACCACCACCGCCACTGCGAGCCTGGGGCCTGGCCTCATTGACCGCCAGGACCCGGCCCTCAACCTGACGGCCGTTCAGCATGGAGATGGCCTTTTGCCCCTCCAGTTTGGTTTCCATTTCCACAAAACCGAATCCCCGGGGTTGGCCGGTTTGCCGGTCGGTAATAATTTTGGCCGAGGACACGTTGCCGGCCTCGGTAAAGAGGTCTTTTAGTTCGGTTTCGGTCATTTCCATGGGCAGATTGCCCACATACAATTTGATCGTCACGATCTTCTCCTTAAGCGGCGACACAATTCCCCTGTCCCGATGGTGTCGCCCGACCCGATCTGGAGGAGATTCTGGTTATTCCTCAATAGTTCCTTCTTCCTGCGCCTTGGATTCTCCTTGGATTTCTTCTTCAGTGGCCCGGAACTGGCGCTTTTTCATCTTTTCATCGCTTTTCTACTTCCGGGCGATTTCCTTAGGCTCGTTTCTCCCAGCCATATCGGTTGCGGGCTACGGCTCACCTCCTTGGGGTCAAGATGGCGGACCTCCGGGGCCTTAAGACCACCGGAGTTCCCAGCCTCAAGTGGTTAGCGATTATAGCTTGGTAACGTTTTGCGCCTGGGGTCCTTTTTGACCTTGAACCACCTCAAATTCGACCTCCTGGTCTTCTGCCAGGGTCCGAAAGCCATCGCTCTGGATGGCGCTGTGATGCACAAAGACATCGGGGCCGTCTTCTCGGGAAATAAAACCGAATCCCTTGGAATCATTGAACCACTTAACTCTTCCTCTTTCCTTCATGAATGAGGAACCTCCTAAATTTTGTAACACTTATCCCGCCCCAGGAGCAGGGTTGCGAGAGCAGCCAGGCAAAAAAAAAGGGAGGGTGATTAGCATACCCTTCCGATCTATGGCCAGGGCCCGCCGCCCTGCCTTCAGTCTGACATGCTATCTACAGGGAAAAATTTAACGCAAGAACCGGGTAATGTCAAGTAAAATGAAGGGAAAAGTCCGGATGAGACCCATCCGGACAGGGGCCCAGCCGAGGCCGCGGCGGCCGTAAGTATAACCGGGTTAATTTAAGGAAATCATTCGGATAAATAGCGTCGTTCGAGGCGACCCGGGCGAACGGTTCTCCCGGGGACTGGCCGGAGGCGTCCCGGCCACCGGTTCAATGGGTCCGGGCCAGCAGCTCTTCGGTGATGGCCCCAAAGTAGGTCTTTTCCAGGGAAGCGGGAAAGGTCTTCAGGTTTTCCTGGGCCTTAAGAGTGTAGTCCCGGGCGACGGTGCGGGCGTAATCCAGGGACCCGTACTTATCGATGAGGCTCCGGAGTTCCGGGGCCAGCTCCGGAGTTAGAGCCTGGGCGATGGCTGCCAGGCGCTCCCGGTCCACGGGCGAGGCCTGGGCCAGGGCGTGAATCAGGGGCAGAGTGACCCGGCCTTCCCGCAGGTCGGCACAGACCTCCTTGCCCAACTCCCTTTCGTCTCCGGTGTAATCCAGGATATCGTCCACTACCTGAAAGGTGATCCCCAGGTTCAACCCCATTTGGCTCAGGGCCTCTTCCGACTCGGCGGGGACCCCACCCAGGATGGCCCCGATCTGACAGGCGGCGGACATGAGGATGGCGGTCTTGCGGGTGATGACCTCGAAGTATTCGGCTTCGGTAATTTTTAGGTTCCCGGCGTGCAGGAGTTGAAGGATCTCCCCTTCGGCCATCATGGTGGTGGCCTGGGACAGCACCTGCAGCACCTGCAATTTATTGGTGGTCACCGCCAGGGACAGGGCTTTGGCCAGGAGAAAGTCCCCCACCAGAATCACCGCCTGATTGCCCCAGATGGTGTTGGCGGTGGACGCCCCCCGGCGCACGCTGGCCGTGTCGATGACATCGTCGTGCAGCAGGGTGGCGGCGTGCAGGTATTCAAAGATGGTGGAAAAACCGTTCAGGTGATTGCCCTGGCAGCCGCACATCCGAGCGCTCAAGATGAACAGCAGCGGCCGGATGCGCTTGCCGCCGCTGAGCAGGATATGGCGCCCCACCTCGGCGATCAATGGCACGTGGGTCTGGAGATTGGCCGTCAGCGCGTTGTTGATGGCGACCACATCTTTTTCCAGGTCTTTGAGGATACTTTTGCCCCGGGCAACCATGTGAATAAATTAACTTACTTCTCACCGGAAGTCAATGATCTAAGGGAGCCTTGAGCCGGAAGCAATTGGTAATTGACAGCAAGAGACACCTTTGTTCAAACCTGGCTGACCAATCCGCGGATCGAGGTGGGAGCACGAATTCCTTAAACATGCCTGGGGATGTTATGTCCATGTGGCCTCAGGTTTTTGCTTTCCCCATTATCGTTTGGTACTGGCCTGACGCTTATCGTGGGTTGACGTCCACCGAGGCAACCACTGATAATGGGTTTGTAGGTATATGGAGGAATAAAACTTAAATTTTTATCGGAAATTTTGCTATCATGTGGCCCATCAGAGGATTCTCCCCCTAGAACCGAAAAATTCGGAGTTTTCACTGGCCAAAGATGACCCCAATACCCTGACATGCATCACCTGTCTCCGGACCAGCATCTCACAACGGAGGAAGATATGGAGCATCAAGGCAATTCAGGCGCAAACCATGAAGGCCGGGCTGGCAGGTTCCAGTGGCTAAGTACCACTCCGGAACGTCTCCAGCGGGTACGTGAGGAGATCACCCTGGGCTCCGAACCCAAGGTGAGTTTCTATGCCCTCCTGACCACGGCCTCTCTCATTGCCAGCTTCGGCCTCATTGCCAACAGCACCGCGGTGATCATCGGCGCCATGCTGGTGTCCCCTTTGATGACCCCCATCATCGGTATTTCCCTGGCCCTGGTGGTAAGTGATACGCCGCTTTTAGGGCGGGCCCTGCGGGCTGAAGTCTTGGGCGTGGTTCTGGCCATCGGCGTCGCCGCCATCCTGGGGGTGTTTCCCCTGGCCCTGCAGCCGACGCCGGAAATGCTGTCCCGCACCGAACCCAACCTGATGGACCTCCTGGTGGCGGTGCTGGCGGGGTTCGCCGGCACCTATGCCTTGATAGACGCCAGGCTGTCACCGGCCCTGCCAGGGGTAGCCATCGCCACGGCCATTGTGCCTCCTTTGGCCAATTCGGGTCTGTGCCTGGCTATGGGGGCATATCAGGGCGCCTGGGGTTCGTTTTTATTATTTTTCGCCAACTTTTTGGCCATTTTATTGGTATCTGCCGGCACTTTCGTGGCCGCCGGCATGGCCCCCCGCATCACGTGGTCCAATAAGTGGGAATTTGTCCGCACCTTCGGGGTGGCCCTGGCAGGCTTCTTCCTGGTGGCCATCTTACTCACCCACACCCTGGTGCGCATTGTCAAGGAGCGCTATCTGAACCGGGACCTCCGGGCGATCATTACGGAAAAACTGTCGCAGTTTCCCTCCACTTCGCTGGTGGATCTCTTGCAAAAAGACTACGAGGACAAGCTCTATGTCCTGGCTACGGTGCGAACTCCCTCCGTAATTGCCCCCGATAAAGTCATGGCTATCCAGGAGGCGCTCGCCAGTCGGTTGAAGCGGCCCAGCGAACTCATCATCCGGGCTATACTGGCCAAGGACGTCAGCGCTACCGGTTCCACCAGCCAAGTGACGGCCCAGAACCTGGACGGCTTTTTCATGTCCAGCAAAATCAGCCCGGAAGTTATGCGGATTCAACTGGCGGAACAGGCCTTGCGGGAGGTTTTGATTAACAAGCCCGATATCATCCTCTCTGAGATGAACCTGATCCAGTTTCCCCGAGGCCCGGTGGTAGTGGCCAACCTGCAGACCTCCCGGCCGCTCATCCCGGAGGAGGTTCAGGAGATGGAAAAAGAACTACAGGAACGGTTGCACGACCCGAATACTCGCCTTTTGACCCGCTGCCTGAGCACCGTGGACGTAGATGCCCACGGCCGGATTCTTTATGCCTTCTCCCACTTCGGCTCCCAGTCCCCTGAAGATGCGGCCCTCCAGGAAAGAGTCCAAAAAGCGGTGGCGGCAGAACTCCAGGAATTCCCGGGACTCTTTGTCACCAACGTGGACGCACTCTTAAAGGGTGACCATTGGAACGTGCGGGTGGAGGCCGCCGGAGTCAAGCTCATTACCGCCCGGGAGTTGAGTCAGGTAGAAAAATCAGTGTCACGGCAGGGTAACCGAAATACCAGAATTTACCT